>JAYUUX010000393.1:0-4316 GCA_043754645.1 Verrucomicrobiales bacterium
CTTCGGCGGCGCGCACCAGTTGATCGTCACGGTTTCGTCGGACGAGCCCGACGCATCCGCCGCCGCCGCCAAGGCGATCGCAGCCGGACTGGGGAGCGATTCCATGCTGGTCCGCCGGGCCCTTTGGCAGGCCCCGTGGCTGGAGGATCCGCTTTCGTCGTCCGAATTCCTCGCATGGTCCTGGTTTCAACAGCCCGAAGCCGAAGTGCAACGACTCGTGGCGCGGCTCCAACCCGGGACCCTGCCGCAGATCCTTGCCGAAGCGCGCGATCAGCTGGCCGTTTCCGTGTCGCCGGCCGAACTCGCGAAGCTGAGCTACGATCCGCTCGGCCTGACGGGATTGCCGGGAGCGGGCCTGGCGGATTTCGACCGGACACAACGGCTCTTCGGTTCGGAGGATGGACGGTTCCGAATCGTATTCGTCGAGCCGGCCAGCGGCGCCACCGGCTTCAAGGAGGAGATCGCCTGGCTCGCAACGATCCAGCGCAAGATCGCGCAGATCCGGGAGACGGCCGCATTTCCCCAAGGCGTTCGCATCGGCTTCACCGGCGGCCCCGTGTTTGCCGCGGAAGCGGCGACCGGAATGGAGCGGGACATGACGCAGTCCGCCATTGGAACGCTCGCCATCATCGCGCTTCTGTTCTGGATCGCCCATCGCCGCTGGAGGCCGCTGCTGGTGCTGGTGGCGGCGTTGGGAGCGTCGGTCCTCATCACGTTCGCGGTGGGCGCCCTGCTGATCGGGCGGCTCAACATCATCAGCATCGGCTTCGCCGCGATCCTGCTGGGGCTGGTCGTGGACTACGGTCTGGTCGCCTATCAGGAACGCTGCGAGGAGCCCGCCGAAGATGTCCCGGCCCTGCGGAGACGGATTGGTCCGGGAATCTTCTGGTCCGCGCTGACCACGGCGGGAGCCTTCCTGCTCCTGAATCTCGGCGGGCTGCCTGGCCTCGCCCAGTTGGGCACGCTGGTCGGGATTGGAATCATGGTCGGGTTGGGTGTCATGCTGTTTGGTTTTCTTCCTTTCGCCGGCACGCCGACCAGGCCCGCGGTGCCTTCGGGTGGGGCGGGCCAACCCAAAGCCGGTCCGTTCTGGTCCGCGCGGTTGCTTGGGGCGGTTCTGCTCGCAGCCCTGGTCCTGCTTGGCGTGCGGGGCCTGCCGTCGGTGGACCATTCCCAGAACTCCCTCCGGCCGAGAGGCAGTGCCGCGTATGCCGAGATGGAACGCGTCCAGGCGCGGCTCGAGCAACCCGAGGCGCCGTTGTTCCTGTTGACCCGTGGAGCATCCGAGCAGGACGTGGCCGCTCGATTGGGTGAAGCCCGGCGCGCGTTGACCGCCGGCGCCAGCCTCGGCCTGGTGTCGTCGTTCGTGCTGGCGGAATCCTGGTGGCCGAACCCGGCGATGCAGGCGACGAACGCGTCCTCCCTGCGCGGCCTCGTCGCCGCTTGGCCTCGGATCCGCTCGTCGGCGACTGGTGCCGGATTCAGCGGCGACTCGTTGGCCCTGGCCGATGGGATTGTCCGCAACTGGTCGAACGGACTCGCCCAGACGCGGATGTCGTGGCCGACGGGCGCCGTGGCGGACTGGGTTTTCCGCCAAGCGGCGGCGAAGGATGCGGACGGATGGTTCGCGCTCGGGCTCGTGCGGCTGGGAAATGGCGGCACCAATGCCCCGTCGGTGTTGCAGATGCCCGTGGGCGATGGATCGGTGCTCACGGGTTGGCCTTTGTTGGGCGAGGCGATCCTGCTCGAAGTCACGGGTCGGCTTGGTTGGATGGTCGGGGGAATTCTGGTCTTTCTGCTGCTCTGCCTATGGGGCGCGTTCCGGGACTGGCGGGAGGTCGCCCTCGGCGTGTTGGCTTTGGCGGCGGGCTTTGTCGCGCTGTTGGCGATCATGCGCGTCTGTGGCTGGTCCTGGAACCTGCTCAATCTGATGGCCCTCCCGCTCCTCCTCGGCACGGGCGTCGACTACACGATCCACGTGCAACTGGCCATGAGGCGCCATCTCGGCGACCGCCGGGCGGTATGGAGGAATACCGGGAAGGCGTTGCTCCTTTGCGGCGGAACGACCATTGCGGGATTTGGATCCCTCGCGTGGGCTGGGAACATGGGGCTGGCGAGTCTCGGCCAAGTTTGCGCCACGGGCGTGCTGTGTGTCTTGGCGACCTCCCTTGTCGCGTTGCCCGGCTGGTGGAATTGGGCGGTCGGGCGCCGGGGGCTCCCGGGGGGAAGGGACGGAAGGCCGGCCGGCTCGAAGCCGTCGGCGATCTACCACATCCGTGCATGGCGGTTGGCCCTCGGCGTTGCGCGGCTGGTTCCTCTCTCCTGCTTCCAGTTCATCTGTGTGCCGGAGCCCGGGTCTACCGGGTGCTGAATCCCGCGCGATTCTCGGTCGTGTCCGACAATCTTCGGGCCGTCGTCGGCGATGCGCGTGCGAACGAGGAGGCGGCCAGGCTGTTCGGCAGATTTGGCATCAAGCTCTGCGACCTGTGGCGCTACGAAGCGGGGCTTCCCGTGCAGGACCAGTTCCGGGAGTTGACGGGCTGGGAGAATCTCCGGTCGGCTGTTGAAACGGGGCGGGGCGTGTTGCTGATCACGATCCATCTCGGCAACTGGGAATTCGGTGCCCCGCTTCTTGCGGCGCGCGGCATCCGCCTCCTGGTGCTCACGCAGCCCGAGCCGGGCGATGGTTTCACCGAGATGCGCCGGTCGGCCCGGGAGCGTTGGGGCATCGAGACGTTCGTCGTCGGCGAGGATCCGTTCGCTTTCGTGGAGATCATCAAACGTCTCCAGGCGGGCAGGGCCGTGGCGCTCCTCATGGATCGGCCGCCGCCCGGGAGCGGGGTCGAGGTGGAGCTTTTTGGGCAACCCTTCATGGCATCGATCGCGGCCGCGGAGCTGGCCCGGGCGTCGGGCTGCATGCTCGTCCCGGCTTTCATTCCCAAAACAGGCACGGGCTACGCCGCCCACATTCTTCAGCCTGTCGCCTACGACCGGGCGACGTTGAACAGCCGTGCGTCGAGGACGGCTCTCACGGCTGAAATCCTCCGTGTGTTCGAGCCGGCCATCCGCAAGCATCCCGACCAATGGTTTCACTTTGTCCCGTTGTGGCCGAAGCGTGCCGCGTCCAAGGAACGATGAAACGAAACGTCCTCCATGTCGTGGTTCTGGCCGTCGGCATCTGGTTTTGCCCGAGGCTGCCGGCGGCCGCGACCGACACCAACGCGGTGGTCGCCGCCTGGCTGGGCAGTCAGGCGGACATCCGAACGTTGACGGCCGACCTGGTCCAGACGCGGAAACTCAAAGCCCTGGCCGAACCGCTCGTGACCCAAGGCAGGCTGTGGTTCGAACCACCCGACCGGTTCCGGTGGGAGCTCGGAGTTCCCGCGCAGACGGTCGTCGTGCGGGACGGGAAGGACCTGCTGATGATTTCACCGCGCCTGAAGCGCGCGGAACGGTATCCGATGGATGGCGGCGCCAAGGGCCCGTGGACCGACGCGATGGCGCTTCTCGAAAGCGGTTTTCCCCGGGATGCCGCCTCGTTCCATCGGCAATACACGCTGCGGTCGTTCGCGGAAACCAACGGAGTCTTCGAGTTCCGCATCCAGCCCAACTCGCCGGGCGCGCGCCGGATGATTTCGGGGATCCTGCTCGTCGTGGGCACGAACGGTTTCCAACTCCGGGCGAACGAGCTGGTCCTGGCCGACGGCTCGGTGGTGCGGAACGACTTCCAGAACGTGCGGCTCAACGCGAAGCTTGAGACCAACACGTTCACGCCGCAGATCGCCGGGGACTTCAAGATCGTCGAACCATGGAAGAAGCAGCCCTGACCGCCGCACTCGAAGGCCTGCCGCACGGGCCCGAGTTCCGCTTCATCGATCGCCTCACCGCGCTCGTGCCGGGAAAGAGCGGGGCAGGGGAGTATCGGGTTCGCGGCGATGAACCGTTTCTTAAGGGACACTTCCCCGGCTATCCGCTGATGCCCGGCGTGCTGCTCCTTGAGGCGGCTGCTCAACTAAGCGGCGTGGTCGCCCAATGTGATCCCGATCATGAACCGCTGGCCGGGTTGAAGCTGACCGCTTTGCGCGCCGTGAAGATTCTCGGCTCCGCCCAACCGGGGCAGATCGTTCATGTGGAGGCCAAGATCGAGGGACGAATGGGAAAGTTGATCCAAGCTTCGGCCTCTGCGCACGTCGAAGGAACGCTGGTGTTGCAGGCGTCCATCACGCTCAGCGGGGCCGGTTGAGGAACCTTTCCCGCCACTGGCTGCGCGAGACTTTGCCACGCGCGTCGGCTTCCAGTTCGTCGGTGATCCACCA
>JAYUUX010000394.1:0-4175 GCA_043754645.1 Verrucomicrobiales bacterium
GGCTGCGCAAGGTAGGGCAGCGCATCTTGCCTGCCCATGGCGCTCCGCGCATGGAACCAGACGTTCCGGATGTATGAGGACGTTGGACGAAGCACGGACCACGGTCAGCACGGGGCAGGCTGGAAGCCTGGCCCTACCTTGAACTGCATCGCTCCGGCCTAGCCGCACATCCAGAGCGCCAGGAGCTGCGCGCCGAGAATACGGAGGAGCATGGTCAGCGGATAGACCGTGGCGTAGGCCACGCTGGGCGCGTCGGACTTGCTGATGGACGACGCGAAGGCCAGCGCCGGCGGATCCGTCATGCTGCCGGCGACCAGTCCGGCGATGGACATGAAGTTCATCCTAAGCATCCGTCGCGCGATGAAGCCGACGACGAGCAGGGGAACCATCGTGATCAGCGTGGCCGCGCCGATCCATGCAAGGCCGGCAGGCGCGAAGACCGTGGCGAAGAACTTCTCGCCCGCTCCAAGGCCGACACAGGCGAGGAACAGCGTGATGCCGAGTTCGCGGAAGGCGAGGTTGGCCGTGATGGGCATGTGCCAGACAAGCGGGCCGAAGTGGCCGATGCGCGCGAGCAGGATGGCGAGCACGAGCGGTCCGCCGGCCAGGCCGAGCTTCACCGGCACGGGCAGGCCGGGAAACTGGATCGGAACCAGCCCGGCGAGAACACCGAGGGCGATCCCCGTGAACACCGGGACGAAGTGCGTCGAGTTCATCTCCTTGAGGGAGTTGCCCACCGCCACCGACGCCTTCTTCAGTCCCTCCTCATCGCCCACCAGATGGAGTTGGTCGCCGAACTGGAGTCGTAGTTCCGGCACCGCGGTCATCTCGATGTCGGCCCGGGTCACGCGGGTGACGGTGATGTTGTAGAGCTGGTCGAGCCCGAGTTCTTCGACCGTCTTTCCCAGGGCGTCCCGGTTCGTGATCAGCACCCGGCGGAAGGTGATCGGGCCGGGAGTCTTCAGCAGGTCGATGTCGCTCTGCCGTCCCACGACGCGCTGGAAGCGTTCAAGATTCTTGGCCGTGCCGACGGCGAGCAGGATGTCGCCTGAATGAACGAGCGTATCCTCGGTCGCGTTGGAGACAACCGCGTCGCCCGCGCGCCTGATCCGCGAGATGACGACCTTCGTTTCCTGGCGGCTGGGGATTTCGCCGACGGTGAGGCCGTCGAGGTTGGAATTCTCGACGATCAGGTTTACGCGCGTGAGGGGCTCGACGCCGTGCTGGAGTTCGCGGGTGAAGACTTCGGCTTCGTGCTCGGGATTGATGCCGAAGAGACGCTTCAGGATTAGCAGCGAACCGATGATGCCAAGGATGCCCACCGGATACGCCACGGCGTAGGCGAGCGCGGGGAGATCGGTCCGGCCGCCGCCCGCTGCGGGAAGCGTCGCCAAGGTCTGCTGCGCTGCTCCGAGTGAAGGCGTGTTGGTGGTGGCACCCGAGAAGAGGCCTAGAGCGGCGAAGGGATTGATGCCGAGCTTCCAGAGCACCAGCGTCACCAGTCCGCCCAGAAAAACGGTGGCCGCGGCGAGCGAGTTGAGGGCCAGTCCGTTTCTCCGCAGGGCGGCGAAGAATCCCGGCCCGAGCTGCAGGCCGATGGTGAAGACGAACAGGATCAGCCCGAACTCCTTCACGAAGTGGAGGACCGAATGTTCGATGACCCAGCCGAAGTGGGCGGCGATGATGCCCGAGAACAGCACGCCGACGGTTCCAAGCCCGATGCCTCGATGCTTCAAACCGCCGACCGCGAGGCCCGCGACGATCACGATGGAGAGCACCAGAATCGCGTGCGCGATGGGCTGGCGGGTGGCGAGATCGGTGAAGCCTTCCATGATCGGGAGCCGTTGGAGCCGGAAGGCCCGGGGATTCGTGGGCCTTACCGCGACCAGTTAAACGGCACTCCCGGTATCCGGGTCAACGAGCAAGACCGCGCGGATCTTGCCCGAAGCCGACCCTGGCCCGGTAGCGCGCGTCACTCCGTGCGCGCCGTGGGCGGCTCCGGAAACTAGAAGGAGATCGGGAACGTGGGTTTGGCATCCGGCGGCGGGCAGGGGACTGCCCGCCCTGCCTGCGATGGCTCACTCCGCGTGGTAGCCGCGCCAGGTCCAGACCAGCGTGTCGGCGAGCGTCTTCTCGAAGACGCGCTTGTCGCAGTGGCCGGTGGCGAGGCTGAAGATGAAGCGGTGGTGGTAGCCCTTTTCCTTCAGGGCCGTCTGGAAGCGTTGGCCCGCCATGACCCAGTTGCGCTGGGTGCTCTCGGGGTCCTTGGCGCGGTTGTCGTTCTCGGAGACGTGGTGGAAGATGCGCAGCGGCTTCTTCCCGCTGTTCACGATCAGCTTCATGCTCGAATGATATTCCCACGCGCCGTAGGGGAACTTCGCCTCTTCCGGCGCGTCGTCGTCCTGCTGGTCCACGAACGTGCCCGAGTAGGCGATCACGCGGCGGAACAGGTCCGGGCGGAACCACGCAATCGTCATCGCCGCGGCGCCGCCGGAGCTGCAGCCCATCGTCGCGCGGCCCCAGGGATTGGACGTGATGGCCAGCTTCGGATACGCCGCCTTGATCGCGGGATCACCGAGGACCGCAGGGAAAACCTCGTCGTTGATGAAGCCGGCGAAGCGGTCGGACATCGTGTCGTATTCGAGGCCGCGCTCGCTGTTCTTGCCGTCGTTGCCTCCGTTCTCGACCGACACGACGATGAAGGCCGGGAGCTTGCGGTTCGGATCCTTCGAGATCGTCAGGTTGTCGAGCGCGTTGGCCACGAGCTTGAGCTGGCCGGGGCCGTCGTGCGTGACGAGCACGGGCGCCTTGGTGCCGTCCACGTAGGCGGCGGGAATGTAGACGAAGATCTTCCTCTCGGCCCGAACGGCTTTCTTCGCGGGTTCCAGCGTGGTGTCGTCGCCCTTGAAGATCTTGCTGTCGGCCAGACGCATCTTGAACTCGAAGGATTTCCCCTTCGGATTGCCTCTGTCCGTAAGGTCCGGGTCGATCGTGTATTCGGGGCCGACCGTGGTGATTCCGTCGCCGTCCGTGCCGGGGTTTTCCGAATACGCACCGGGCGTGCTGCAAGAGCAGGTCAGAGCGGTGAACAGAGCGATGGCGGCAAACGGACGGGCTCGCGAGATCCAGGAGGAGAGGAGAGGCATGGGCGAGTGGTCGGGATTCCGCGGCATCGACGCAAGCAGGATTTTGAGGAAACAGGGCACTCCCCAATGTGCTTCCGGCTTGTAGCCGGAAGATCCATTCCCGCTCCACGACCTCCGCATTCGCCCGCGACCCCCGGATACCGGACACGCCCATTCCAATCGGACATAAGAACCTCCGGCTGCAAGCCGGTGGCACATTCAAAACGGCGGGACAAGCCCGAGGCCCGTCCCGCCGCGCACAGACTTCTTCGTGTTCTTCGTGGATGGAAAACCGTGTTTCCCCTCCTGCAGGGCACGCGCGTATCAGGGCGCGAAGAGCGGCTCCGGATCGCTGTAGGCGCTCTGGTCCGCCGTCCCCAGGGTCGCCACCCGGAACCAATACTTCGTCCCGCTGACCATCGAGTTGGGCGGGGCCTCGCTGTCCGTGCGGCTGGGTTCTGGCCGGGTTAGGCGAATGAGAAAGATGATGAGCAGGACATGACGGGATCGTAGGTGTTCTTGAGTCCGTCCGGTGTTTCGGCACGCTGGCGGCATGAATCCCGGCGCGTCTTCTTCTCCTCCCGCTTCCAACCGGCTGGTGTCGGTCGATGCTCAGCGTGGGGGATTGCTCAAGACCATTCTGACTATTGACCTGTCCCTATTTCTCCTACCCCTCCTGGTCGCGTTATCAGCGACTCTTGGGTTCTGCCAGGACGCTTCCACCCATGTCATCGTGTCCATTCACTTCAGCCGTGGTTGGGATATTACTGTCCATAAAGATGGCGGTGCGATCCTGGGGCGAGGAGCATTCGACCATATCCGAGTGCCTGCCGGGACATTTGATTTTCGTTTGTGGGAGGCTGAATGTATCAGGGCAAGGGACGGTTCACAAAAAATGGGAGTCAGTTCCAAGGATCATGGATTCGTCGAAATTGGCACATCAAAAATGGACATTGGTTCCGCAGAAACGACGATGGGGCTACTGACCCCCGAGATTAAAGCGTATGTGGACAGGATGCTGGAGGAGCCACTTTCCGACCGCATGAGGTC
>JAYUUX010000395.1:0-7954 GCA_043754645.1 Verrucomicrobiales bacterium
TCGGGCGGAACACACCTGTGGAGCTTGAATACTGGCAGGTTGAGAAGAAGTGATTTCGAGACGAATCCCTGAGACGTTAAATCAAAATTTCCTATGGCGAAAAAAGTTACTGGTCAGATCAAGCTTCAGATTCCGGGCGGACAGGCCAACCCGGCTCCTCCCGTCGGCCCGGCATTGGGTCAACACGGTGTCAACATCATGGGCTTCTGCAAGGAGTTCAACGCGGCCACCAAAGACGCCGCCGGAATGGTGATCCCGGTCATCATCACCGTGTTTCAGGACAAATCGTTCACCTTCATCCTGAAGAGCCCGCCGGCCTCTGCACTGCTCAAGAAAGCTGCCGGAATTGCTTCCGGTTCAAAGGTTCCTAACAAAGACAAAGTCGGCAAGGTGACCAAGAAACAGATCTTGGAAATCGTAAAGCTGAAGATGAAAGATCTGAATGCTTTGAACGAGGAAGCAGCGTCCCGCATGGTGGCGGGCACTGCGCGTAGCATGGGGATAGAAGTAGTCGGTTAATCAATTCGCGGGAGAGCTCACGCTCGCTATCACCGCAACGCAAAATGCCAAAAAAACAAAGTAAGCGGTTTCGTAAAGCCCTTGAGATGGTGGACTCAACCAAGTCCTATCCTCTCAAGCAGGCGGTGGAAGTTCTCCTGAAATTCCCCAAGGCCAAATTCAATGAGACTGTCGAGGTCGCCTGCAAGTTGGGTGTTGATCCCAAGCAGTCCGACCAGATGGTCCGCGGGACCGTTCCCTTGCCGCATGGTAGCGGTAAGACCGTGCGCGTCCTTGTGTTCGCCAAACCTGGTCCCGGCGCAGATGCCGCCACCAAGGCGGGTGCCGAATTCGTTGGTTTCGACGACATGATCAAGAAGGTGACCGAAGGTTGGGCTGACTTCGACGTCGCGATCTCGACCACCGAAGCGATGGTTGAGGTTCGTAAGTTGGGCAAGGTTCTCGGGCCTCGCGGTCTGATGCCGAATCCCAAAACCGGCACTGTGACCGACGACACCGCGAAAGCAGTTCGCGAGGTCAAAGCCGGACGTGTGGAATTCAAGATCGACAAGGCGGCGAACATTCATGTTGTTGCGGGCAAAGGCTCGTTCGCAGCGGACCAGATTTGCGAAAATGCCCGGGCGGTCATTGAGGCGATTGTAAAAGCCAAGCCGGCCAGCGCCCGAGGAACGTTTCTCCAACACTGCTCCATTTCGCTCACAATGAGCCCGGCTGTCTCGGTCGATCTCCGGGAGTTTTCGGCGGCCTAATCTTCAACGAACACAAAACATGCGCGCTGAAAAAACTAACATCGGAAAGGAATACCTTTCCCGCCTCAATTCGTCGCCTTTCTTCATCGTTGTCGACTACACCGGTTTGAAGGTCGCCCCAATGACGGAGCTTCGCCGACGCCTGCACAAGGCTTCCGCCGAAGTCCACGTCGTCAAGAATTCCATTTTCCGGGTTGCCGCCAAGGAGTCAGGGATCGCGGACCTCGCTGGCCAACTAGCCGGTCAGCTTGCGATTGTCACCGGACAAAAGGACGTCACGGCCGCAGCCAAGGTCCTAAAAACCTTCGGCTCGGAATTCGACAAGCCCAAGGTCAAGTTCGGCTTCCTAAACAGCAAGCGTTTGGAATCCGCGGACCTCGCGCTCCTCGCTGATCTCCCCTCTCTCGAAGAACTCCGGGCCAAGATCCTCGGTGTCCTCAACGCCCCTGCGCAAAAACTGGTGGCTGTCATCAATACCCCCGGCAGCCAGCTGGCGCGCGTCATCAAGGCGAAGTCCGAGAAGCCGGAGTAGCACACCCAATTTCGATCTGGATCAATCACGAGCCAGAACGGAGACCAACAGAAACAACAAAAGTAAATCGTCGGGCTCCAGGCTGGAGCCTGAAATGACCGCAGCCGCGGTTCGCGACGAAACTGAAAGAAAACATGGCCGATATCTCTACAATCGTTGATCAGCTCAGCTCCCTCACCGTGATGGAAGCCGCTGACCTAGTTAAAAAGCTCGAGGAGAAGTGGGGCGTAACTGCCGCTGCTCCCGCCGCCGCTGCCGCGGGTCCTGCCGGCGCTGCCGCCGCTCCGGCTGCCGCCGCCAAGGATACCTTCGACGTGATCCTTGTTTCGGCCCCTGCCGACAAGAAGATCTCCGTAATCAAGGCGGTCCGTGAGCTCAAGGCGGGTCTTGGACTTGCCGAAGCCAAGGCTCTCGTTGAAGGTGCTCCGAAGCCCATCCTCGAAGGTGCCAACAAAGCCGATTCCGACGCTGCCAAGAAGAAGCTCGAAGAGGCCGGCGCCAAGGTCGAGGTCAAGTAATCAGATTCTGCAAACCTTGGAGGCGGCGGTAGTTCCGCCGTCTCCAAGGCCCGTTCCGACAGAGACAATCAGCTGGAAATCGAAGATCATCCAAGTCCCATTTGACACATCCGGATATTGTAACAGGCGGAGTTACCTGCACGAGCGGGTCTCCAGCCTTGTGTCATTTGTAGGATGATGCGGTTATGACGGGGGCGTCTGACCAACAACCAAAGCCATAGCAATGCCATCCAAAACGTCTGAGCGACTCAATTTCGGGAAGATCAAAGAGGTCCTCGCGCCTCCCAACCTGATCGAACTTCAGACCATCTCCTACAAGGATTTTCTTCAGCGGGAATTGGCTCCGTCGCGGCGCAAAAATACCGGCCTACAGGCGGTGTTCACCGAGGTTTTTCCGATCGAAAGCTACGACGGGAAATGCGTTCTGGATTTTGTAAGCTACGAGATCGGCGATCCCAAGATCGACTGGCTGGATTGCCTCCGGGAGGGCATCACCTACGGAGCTCCCTTGCATGTCACGTTCATGCTCAAGGAGGAGACCAAGGGCGGCAAGGAGGAGAAGGTATTCATGGGCGAATTGCCGCTCATGACCCCCCAGGGAACTTTCGTCATCAACGGCGCTGAGCGCGTCATCGTCAGCCAGTTGCATCGTTCGCCCGGTCTCGCTTTCGAAGAGACCATCCACCCGAACGGCAAGAAACTTTTCTCGTTCCGAATCATTCCTGACCGCGGTTCTTGGTATGAAGCGCAGTTCGATACGAGCGATCTCCTTTACGTCTACCTCGACCGAAAAAAGCGCCGGAGAAAATTTCTCACCACAACGTTGTTCCGAGCATTGATGGCCCTGAACGTCGAAGGCGGCTCGAAGACGGACCTGACCAAGATCGGTCTGGACGGAGAAGTTCTTCAGCTCTTCTACAATGTCGAATCCGTCACCATCAAGGAAGCGGAGAAGCTTGAGGACATCCAGAACAAGGTTCTGGTTGAAGACGCGGTAGATCCCGACAAGGGAATCGTCGTTGCCCGGGCATTCGAGCCGTTGTCCAAGGCGGTTGTGAAGCAGATCGGTGACCTCGGTGTCACCAAGATCCGGGTAGTCGATACCAGCACGGATGACGGCATCGTCATCAAGTGCATGAAGAAGGACCCGACCAAGAACGCCGACGAGGCGCTCAAGGACATCTATCGCCGCCTCCGGCCTGGCGATCCTCCGACGGCGGCCAATGCGAAGGCATTGATCAAGCGGCTTTTCTTCGATCCGAAACGCTACGATTTGGGACGCGTCGGCCGTTACAAGATCTGTCAGAAGCTCGGGCTGAAGAGCAACGAGTCCCGCATTCTCACGGCAAACGACCTCGTCGAGGCGACCAAGTATCTGCTCATCCTTAAAAAAGGCGGCGGATCTTTGGACGATATCGACCACCTTGGTAGCCGCCGCATCAGGACCGTAGGCGAGCTTCTTGCCAATCAATGCCGTGTCGGGTTGGCGCGGACTGAGCGGTTGGTGAAAGAGCGCATGACTCTGTTCGATCAGAGCATGGAGCAGATGACCCCTCAGAAATTGATCAATCCGAAGGCCTTGTCCGCGGTCATCCGCGACTTCTTCGGACGCTCGCAATTGAGCCAGTTCATGGACCAGATCAATCCTCTGGCCGAGCTGACCCACAAGCGCCGTCTTTCCGCACTCGGGCCAGGCGGTCTCTCGCGAGATCGTGCCGGCTTCGAGGTGCGTGACGTTCATCCGTCGCACTACGGCCGTATTTGCCCCATTGAAACCCCTGAAGGCCCAAACATTGGTCTGATCGCATCGTTGGCGACGTTCGCACGGGTCAACGACTTCGGGTTTATCGAGACGCCCTATCGGAAGGTCGAGAACGGCAAGGTCACAACCCAGCTCGATTACCTAACGGCTGATCGCGAAGAACAGTTCACGGTTGCGCAGGCCAATGCGGTCATCGACGACAAGGGTCATTTCAAGAGCGACCGTGTGACGTGCCGTCGAAAGGGCGACTTCATCGACGTCGAACCTGCGGCGGTCGACTACATGGACGTTTCGCCGAAGCAGCTCGTTTCCGTCGCTGCGTCGTTGATCCCGTTCTTGGAGCACGACGATGCGAACCGCGCGTTGATGGGTTCGAACATGCAGCGGCAGGCGGTGCCACTATTGGTGACAGAGGCTCCCTTCGTCGCAACCGGACTCGAAGATCGTGTTGCCCGGGATTCCCGTGCGGTTCTGGTCGCCGAAGAGGCGGGCAAAGTCGCCTCGGTATCCGGCAACCAAATCATCATCACGGCAGACGGCAAGGTGCCGGAGTCCAAGAAGCGGCTCAAGCACGCGCCGGAGGACGGGGTCTACATCTACCAGCTCCGGAAGTTCATGCGTTCGAACGCCGCGACCTGCATCAACCAAAAGTCGCTCGTGTCGCGCGGCGACTCCGTCAAAAAGGGTCAGGTCATTGCCGATGGCCCGTGCACGCAGGGTGGGGAACTAGCGCTTGGACGGAACATTCTTTGCGCGTTCATGCCGTGGAACGGCTACAACTTCGAGGACGCGATCCTGATCTCTGAAAAGATCTCGAAGGACGATATCTTCACCTCGATCCACATCGACGAGTTCGAAGTCAGCGCCCGCGACACAAAACTTGGGCCTGAGGAGATCACGCGGGACATCCCGAATCTCGGAGATGAGGCGCTTCGCAACCTCGGACCGGATGGCGTCATCCGGATCGGAGCGGAGGTAAAGCCGGGCGACATCCTCGTTGGCAAGATCACTCCGAAGTCGGAGACCGAGTTGGCCCCGGAAGAGCGGCTTCTACGCGCGATCTTCGGCGAAAAAGCCGCCGACGTGAAGGACACTTCCCTCAAGGTTCCCTCGGGAACCTACGGAATTGTCATGGACGTCAAAGTCTCCTCCAAAAAGGATTCCGATCGCGATGTCCGTCCGACGTCTTCCGGTTCTTCCTCCGCCGGTGGCGGGGAAGTGAAACGGCAGGCGAAGGAAGTCCAGGACGAACACAAGCGCAAGGCGGATGAACTGCGCGAGCAGTTGACCGAAGCGCTTTCGAACATCCTCCTCGGCGAGAAGATTCCTCTCGACGTCGTCAACAGCGAAACCGGGGAAATCATCATCCCGGCGAACCGCAAGATCACCAAGACGCTCCTCCGCAAGCTTGCGGGTGTCTATGATCGCATCGAGATCGACCCGTCGCCGATCCGTAACAAGATCAACGAGATCATCGGACAGTTTAAGAAGAAGTTCGACGATCTCCAGATGCAGTATGACGAAGAGATCGAACGGGCGGAATCCGGTGAAGAAACCGACTCCGGGATCGTCAAGCAGGTCAAGGTCTACATCGCCTCGAAGCGCAAGCTTTCGGTCGGTGACAAGATGGCCGGACGCCACGGCAACAAGGGCGTAGTCGCCAAGATCGTTCCAGAGGAGGACATGCCGTTCCTCGCCGACGGAACCCCCGTTCAGATCGTTCTGAACCCGCTGGGCGTGCCGTCGCGCATGAATGTCGGGCAGCTTCTCGAGACCCACTTGGGGTGGGCGTGCAAGCTTCTTGGCATCAAGATCGCGACCCCGGTATTCGATGGTATCCCTGAAAAGGATATCCGCGGCTACCTGAAGGACGTGATCGAAATGCAGAAGAAGGCCGGTGAAATCACGCTCATTGGCGAGAACGGCAAAGCCACGCTGTTCGACGGGCGCACCGGTGAATGCTTCGACCAGGAAGTCGTCGTCGGCTACATCTACATGCTCAAGCTGGGTCACTTGGTCGCGGACAAGATCCACGCCCGTGCCGTCGGTCCATACTCGCTCGTTACCCAGCAACCGCTGGGCGGCAAAGCCCAGTATGGCGGCCAGCGGTTCGGCGAGATGGAGGTCTGGGCCATGGAAGCGTATGGCGCGGCCTACACCTTGCAGGAACTGCTCACCGTCAAATCGGACGATGTCCAGGGCAGGACTCGGATCTACGAATCAATCGTCAAGGGCGACAACACGCTCGAAGCCGGCGTGCCGGAGTCGTTCAACGTGTTGGTTAAGGAAATGCAGTCGCTGGGTCTCGATGTGCGGGTTGGCTACAACAACCCCGTCGGCCAGCCTGAACAGCCGGGCACCATTGCCCTCGGCTGACCTGGACCGGAAATTGTGATCGGATAATTAGCAGTCTAGACCCTATGATCAGCACGAAGGAAGCGACGCGGGAATTGCTCGGGCTCGACAAGGTGAATCAGGTGGACCACGTCTCCATCTCGATCGCCTCGCCGGAATCCATCCGGGCGTGGTCGAAAGGCGAGGTCAAGAACCCCGAGACCATCAACTACCGCACTTTCAAACCAGAGAAGGGCGGTCTGTTCTGCGAGCGCATCTTCGGTCCCGTGAAGGACTGGGAATGCTCCTGCGGAAAATACAAACGGATCAAGCACCGCGGGGTTGTTTGCGACCGGTGCGGCGTCGAGGTCACCCTTGCCCGCGTGCGGCGCGAGCGCATGGGCCACATCGAGCTCTCCGTCCCGGTCTCGCACATCTGGTTCTTCAAGTGCATGCCGAGCCGGCTCGGTCTCGTCGTCGACGTCAGCGCCCGTGACCTTGAGCGCGTGATCTACTACGAGGACTACATGGTCATCGATCCCGGCACGACCCCGTTGCTGGTCAATCAGCTCCTGACCGAAACCGAGTTCCGCGAGGCCAAGGAAACCTACGGTGCCGACGCCTTCATCGCCAAGATGGGCGCAGAGGCCGTCCGTGACGCGCTTGCCCATGTCGATCTCGCCCGCGAGGTCGAGAAGCTCCAGCAGGCGATGACGGAGACCAAGAGCAAGCAGAACAAGAAGAAGTATTCGAAGCGCATCCGGCTTCTCAGCTCGTTTCTCGCGACCAAGGTTCATCCTGAATGGATGATCCTCACGGTTCTGCCGGTTATCCCTCCGGATCTGCGTCCTTTGGTGCCCCTTGAAGGCGGCCGTTTTGCCACCTCGGATCTGAACGATCTCTATCGCCGAGTCATCAACCGGACCAACCGGTTGAAGAACCTGCTCCAGTTGAAGACTCCCGAGGTCATCATCCGGAACGAGAAGCGAATGCTCCAGGAAGCCGTGGATGCCTTGTTCGACAATGGCCGCCATGGCCGGGCCGTGACCGGTGCTGGCAACCGTTCCCTGAAATCTCTTTCCGACATGCTCAAGGGCAAGTCGGGCCGTTTCCGTCAAAACTTGCTCGGTAAACGCGTCGATTACTCTGGCCGCTCCGTCATTGTCATCGGGCCTGAACTCAAGCTCCACCAGTGCGGTCTTCCCAAGAAGATGGCGTTGGTCCTGTTCGAACCGTTCATCATCCGCAAGCTGAAGGAGCGTGGATATGTCCACACTGTCCGGTCGGCGAAGAAGATGATCGAGCGTCAGACGCCCGAGGTCTGGGACATTTTGGAGGAAGTCACCAAGGGTCACGCCGTTCTCCTCAATCGCGCTCCAACACTGCATCGTCTTTCGATCCAGGCATTCGAGCCGACGTTGATCGAAGGCGAAGCTATCCGCATCCATCCGCTCGTCTGCACCGCCTACAACGCGGACTTCGACGGTGACCAGATGGCAGTCCATGTTCCGTTGTCGGTGGAAGCCCAGTTGGAAGCCCG
>JAYUUX010000396.1:0-2035 GCA_043754645.1 Verrucomicrobiales bacterium
CCAGCCTCGAAGGCGTGGAGACGAACTCGAACTGGAAGATCCGCCAGCATGACAAGTATGCCGCCGCCATCGGCCGGATCCAGTCGCGCGGCATCACCGTCAACGGCTGCTTCATCCTCGGGCTCGACGGCGACACGCCCGAGGTCTTCGACGACGTGTTCGACTTCGTGCGCGAGTCGGGCCTCTACGAAGTGCAGACCACCTTCCTCACCGCGTTTCCGGGCACGCCGCTCTATCGCCGGCTGAAGGCCGAGGGCCGCATCCTGCGCGACCGCGCGTGGGAGCTGTGCACGCTGTTCGACATCAACTACCAGCCGAAGAACATGACCGTCGCCGAACTCCAGGCCGGCTTCATGGGCCTCGTGAAACGGCTCTACAGCGAGGACGAAACCAGCGCCCGCCGCCTCGGCTTCAAGCGACGGCTTAAGATGTCCCGCCGATCCGCCCTGCGGACCGCGCCCGACCACGATCCCAACATGGTGTCCTCCCTGGCGTGCTAGTCGGAGAAATTGATGGGTTGGTGTCGGGGTGGGCGGCCACCCTCGTGGCCGCCCGGTAACTTTCTCCAAAGTCCCAACCCCCGTTCCCCTCCCCACGGCACCTTGCCCGATTTCAAATTCCCTGCCGTTCCCGCTTCAAAAACTGTCCCACCTCCGCGCCGATCCAGTGGCGGCCAGGGTACGATCATGTGAACTGGTTTCCTATTGGACATGGTGTCCTAGAAACTGGGCGCGGAATTCAACCGCCCGGCCTATTTCCAAACGCCGGTCGCCGCGTAATATCCTCCGTCATGACGAACCAGGAACAACGCGCCGTGCTCACCGTCTGCCTTCTCGCCGCCTTCGCCGATGGCGGCGGCGCCGACATCGAACGCAGCGAGATCAAACGCATCGCCGAAGGGTTCTCCGCCCCGGACTTCAACCTCACCCAGCTCTACCAGGACGTCCTGATGCGCCGCGTCTCCGTGGAGACCGCGGCCAAGGAACTCGCCTCGGACGATTCCAGGCGCCTTGCCTACGAGATGGCCGTCTGCGTGTGCGACGCCGACGGCGCGCGCAACGCCTCCGAAGACCGCTTCCTCGATTCCCTCCGCCGCGAACTGGGACTGGACGAAAGCGCCGTCGCCGGATCCCGCCGCACGGCAGACGACCTCGCGGCCGTTCCGCTGGCGGCCGCCATTCCGCCGCCCATCCCGGCCAATGCGTCCGCCGCCGTGGCCGATGCCGAGATCGACAAGTCCGTGCTGAACTACTCCATCCTCAACGGCGCCCTGGAGCTCCTGCCCAATTCCCTCGCCACCATGGCCATCATCCCGCTCCAGATGAAGAT
Source organism: Verrucomicrobiales bacterium (assembly GCA_043754645.1). Taxonomy (GTDB): domain Bacteria; phylum Verrucomicrobiota; class Verrucomicrobiia; order Limisphaerales; family CANJSG01; genus CANJSG01. The sequence goes on from JAYUUX010000396.1 coordinate 1,330, forward strand.
GGTCTACGCCATCGGCAAACGGCACGGCTACGAGCTCGACCGCGGCCACATCAAGGAACTCCTCGCCGCCGTCGGCGTCGGGCTCACCTCGCAGGTCGTCGAGGGCTACGCGTCGAAGCTGCTGAAGGGATTGGCCGGGAAGTTCGCCGGCAGCCTGGGCCGCGCCGTCGTCGGGCAGATGACCAGCACCGCCTTCTCCTTCGCCACCACCTATGCGCTCGGGCAGCTGGCCAAACGCTACTACGCCGGTGGCCGCACCATGTCCGGCCTGCAGCTCAAGGGGATGTTCGACGGCCTGCTCGGCGAGGCGCGCACGCTCCAGAGCCGGTATCTCCCCGCCATCCAGGAGCGCAGCCGCAACATCAACATGTCCGAGATCCTCCCGCTCGTGCGCGGGCAGTAGGTCGACCGACGGTGCGGGAATTCGCTTGAACGGAGCGACGTGGCAACACCGGCCCGCCAAGTTCGGATCAGTCGACTCGCAGAATGAAGACGTGGCCCCCGCCGGCCAATTGGAGGGATTGCGCCACGGGCTGAGGTCGAGACGGGCGGACGCACACGGACACGCGGGATTACCTTCGTCGTTCTGCCGCGACCTTGAAGGCGACGGCCACGGCTCCTGCCGCGCCTTTGGACCAGTTCAAATGCTTGCCGTCCGGGTTGAAGAGTTCCCCGGCGCGGTCCCGCCACTTTTGATCCGTCGCGC
>JAYUUX010000397.1:0-6188 GCA_043754645.1 Verrucomicrobiales bacterium
GGCCGTCCGCGCGGTCGCAAGCGTGTTTCCGATCAGCGACGACGACATTCGTTTCGGGCTGGAAAACACCTTCTGGCCCGGCCGTCTTCAGCGGCTCCAGCGGGGAAACCAGTTGCTGCTGCTCGATGGCGCGCACAATCCGCAAGGCGCGGCGGCCTTGGCGGAAACGCTGCGGGGCGAGTTCGCCGGCCGCAGCCCGGCGCTGATCTTCGGAGCGATGAAGGACAAGGATGTCTCCGCGATTCTCGCCCTCCTCGCGCCGCTGGGCCGTCGGATCGTCGCCACGAAGATCGCCAGTGAACGCGCCTTGCCGGCCGGCGAGCTTGCGCGGCTCTGCCGCCGGGCGAATCCGTCCGCCATCGTTTCCGAGGCGCAGTCGGTCGGCGATGCATTGGAGCAATTGGAGGACGAACCGTTTGTCCTGCTGACGGGCTCGCTCTACTTCGTCGGCGAGGCGCTGGAGTTTCTCGGCATTCTCCGGCCCGAGGGCGCGGACGAGAAGGCGCTGAACGACTGGAAGCCGAAGGTCGGGTAGGCCGTGCGTCCTCGCACGGCCAGGAGGTGCTCAGGCGTGAAGTGAGCAAAGGAAAGGCTACTGGCCGGGCGCGGACGCCCGGCCTACGCAACGGAGCGCGGCCTACCAGGCCGCAGCGGCTGGGATGGAACGAGGCTGTCAGGAAATCACCGACGCATCCGTGACTTTTGAGAGTGCTGCGGCCCGGAGGGTCGCGCTCCGACCGAGGGACTCAGCGCCGGGCGGGTTCGACGTGGATCAGGACGTCGTGGACGCGGGGCACACGGGCGCGGACGACGTCCTTCACGCGGTGCGCGATCTCATGCGCGTCGACGACGGACATCTGCGGATCGACGTGGACGTGCATGTCGACGAAGAGCTGGTAGCCGCTCTGGCGCACGACGCATTTCTGGACCACTTCCACGCGTTCCACCGTGGCGGCGGCCTCGACGATCCGGTGGCGGAGATCCGTGTCGGGCACGACGTCCATCAGTTCGCCGATCGCGCGGCGGAGAAGCCCGAGGCCGTTCCACGCGATGATGAACGAGGCGAAGAGCGCGGCGTAGTCGTCGGCCGCCTCGTAGCCCTTGCCCAGCCAGAGGGAGACGCCGATGCCGAGTCCGGCGGCCAACGACGTGATCGCGTCGCTGCGATGGTGCCAGGCGTCGCTCTGCACGGCGGAACTGCCGACGGCCTCGCCTTCCTTCAGCACGAAGCGGAAGAGCCCTTCCTTGATGACGATGACCCCGACGAGCACGGCGAGCGTGAACGGCGCCGGGCTGGAATGCGGCGTAAGGATCTCCTGCACGGCCTTCACCGCGATCCACGTGGCCGCGCCGAGCAGCATGACGGAGACGATGGCACCGCGATGGGCTCGGCCTTGCCGTGGCCGTAGGGATGGTCGTCGTCCGGAGGCGCCGCCGCGACGACGAGTCCGCGCCAGACGATGACGGAGCTGATCACATCCGCCATCGACTCGACGGCGTCGGCGATCAAGGCGTGGGAATTGCCGAGGACGCCGGCGGCGAACTTGCCGCCCGCCAGAAGCGTGTTCGTGACCAACCCCAGAAGGGTGGCCTTCACGCTGCGACTGAGGCGTTCCTGCGACATGTCGGCGAAGGGTGCGGGAGCGTGTTGGGTCGGGCGACTGAAAAGGTTTTCAGCATAGTCGTTGAAGGGCTGCCTTCAGAGCGTCGGCCAACCTGATTCACAGCACCAGAGGTGCGGCAAAAAGTAGCCCACAACGTGAGTTGTGGTTCGGTTTTTCCCGCTGTCGCCAAGCTCCGGAGGAGCGACAGACGCCCTTCTGCCGCTCCTCCGGAGCTCGCATCCCTTTTCCGTCCAACCCCGGGCTCACGCCCGGGGCTACTATCTTCCGCTGCTCCGCAGCTGGTTCGAATACGCTCCCTTATCTCAGGCGCGATCGGCTTGCTCGGACTTCAGTCCCTCCACCTTCCAATCCGAATCCTGCTTCACCAGCAGCGTGCGGGTCGGGAAGGCGAACTCGATGCCGGCCTTCTCGAAGCGGTCCTTGATCTGGAGGTTGAAAGCGCCGATCCCCGCCGTGTATTCGCGCATATCGGCCGTGGCGAACCAATGGACGATCTCGATGTTCAGCGACGAGTCGGCGAACTGCTTGAACGAGATCTCCACGTCATGGGTCTTCGGATGCTTGTAGATCTCCCTCAGGATCTCGACCGCCTCCTTCACCTTGGCCGTGGGAGTCGAGTAGGTCAGACCGAGGACCAGGGTGGTCTTGATGTTGGGACGGCCGGAGACGTTGGTGATGGTCGCGTTGCCCATCGTCTTGTTCGGGATGGTGACGAGGTGGCCGTCGAGGTTGCGGACGCGGGTCGAGCGGAGGTTGATCTGTTCCACCATGCCGTCGACGCCGCTGAGCTGGATGCGGTCGCCGATCTTGAACGGTTTGTCGATGAAGATGGTGAAGGTGCCGAAGAGGTTCGCCACCGTGTCCTGCGCGGCGAGCCCGAGCGCCAGGCCGACGACGGAGAGCGACGCGAGGATGCCCGTGATGTCGACGCCCATGTTCTGGAGGGTCATCAGGGTGGCGATGATCAGGAGGAAGCCCTTGAGCGCGCCGCGGACGATGGGCACGAGCGCTTCGCGGAGCGACTTGTCGTCCTGGGAAACAAAGCGCCGGATCCACTGGGCGACGAGCACATCGACGAGCTTCAGGAGCACGTAGGTGATGGAGAACGCGACGGTAAGGATGAACACCTTCCCCAGCAGCCGTTCCATGATCTCGGGCCATTTGAAGAGGCTCAGGCCGATGTGCATGAGGACGACAAAAGCGATGACCTTGGCGGGCCCGCGCAGGAGATCGATGACCATGTCGTCGGTCTGAGTCTCGGTGCGTTTCGAGAGCCGTTTCAGCCAGACGCCAAGAACGAGGTCGAACACCTTGGAGACGAGGAACGCCAGCGCGATGTAGATGGCAAAGGCGAGATACTGCCAAAGCGGATTGCCGAGGACCTCGGCCTGCAACGTGTCGACCTTGTTCAATCCGAACGTCAGGTAGGCGTGGTTGGTCACGTTGATCTCGGGGAAGGCGAGCAGCGGACGCGCGTTCGTGGCCGAAGCTTGCGCCACGGCGTTGGTCGCCGGGGTCTGCCCGCCGGCGGGAACGGCCAGATACAGCCCGGCGCACAACCAGGCCAGACGGAGGAAGCGCAAACTCATCGATCGCATTGTCCGGCGAGATTAGGCCAGAACCATCCGCCGACAAGAGATCAGCCGCCGGCGACGATTCGGACAATCTCCAACCGGTCTCCGGCGCGGACTTCGCGAGAAGCGAACTCGGACGGGGTGACGGCTTCGCCATTGTGCTCCACCACCACGCTGCGCGGCAGCAGGCCCTGGGCGACGAGGAACTTCTCCAGCGTGGCGGGAAGCTCGGCGGCGACGGACTGGCCGTTGGCGGTGACGGTGGCGAGGCTCATGACGGTTGAACGGTTGCCGCGACGGCCGTAGGCCGGCAAGGGGCTACTTCGGAGCTCGCTGACCGTCAAAGAACGCCCGGTCAGGGGACCGGGCCTACACAACCAAGGTGATTCCCCTAAGATTTTTGTAGGCCGTGTGCCCTCACACGGCGGGGTGGGGTCTGGTTTGACGGGCTGCTACGGACGTTTCTTGAGCCGAAGCTCGATCCGCCCCGAACCGTTCGTGGAGACGATGACGGATTCCGCGGTGACCTCGACACAGCGGACGGAGATCCGACCCGCACCCATCGGCACCGCCTTTTCGTCGCCAACCGCGATCACAACACCGTTGATGAGGGCCGAACCGGCGGTCGTCGGGCGGATGATGCCCTGCAACTCCAAGACCGCCGGCACAGGCGGCGCGGCGACCCAGAGCGGGCTCGAGACTGGTTGCGTCACGGCGGGCGGCGCGGACGAATTGGTCGGGGCCAACAACTGCGGCGGCACCCGTTCCCTGCCGACCCGAACCCACTTCAGCACTTCCAGGAAACCGATGTCGTCTTCCAACCGGAGAAGATCCACGATGCGTCCACGGGTGTAGGTGTTGACCCGGATCGCCTCCATTTCCTGGGGGGCACTGCGGAACTGCATCAGCTTCCAGGCGGCGAGTTCACAGACGGCCTCGACGACATCGGGATCAATCGCGTGGGCCGAGGCCCGGTTCTCATTGATCCAAAGGTGCGCATACTCGTGGGCGCAGACGGCGGCAAGGGCCTGGCGCCGCTGACCGCTCAGCAGGACGACGCCGTGGGTCATCCGGTCGCCAATGCCCCGTGAATGGGAGAAACCGAGCTTGTGGAGGGAGTTGGTCTCCGTCCGTTTCGCGGAGTCGTTCCAATAGTCGCTGTCGAAAAGCTTCACAGGCGTCTCCGGATACTTCAGCTCCATCTCGCCGCGGGCGATGCGGCGGAGTTCATCGATCGCATCGATGTAAAGCCGCCCGGCTTCGTATTCGTCGAAGACCCTGCCGACCTTGTGGATGCGGCAAAAGATCCGGCCATCGGTGGTCTTGAAGAAATCCTCCTTCACCGGGACGCCGCATTCAAAGCACCGCTCCTTGATGAGGTGGCATGGGTGGCAGATGAGGTTGGTCTCCTGGAAACTCCACAGCTGTTCCGCAGCGCTCAGATTCCGGTTGCAAACGAAGCAACGGTCATAAGGCCGCTTGGCCTGCGCGTGCAGGAGGCCCGCCATGGCGACGATTAGAAAAAGCGCGGACAGGCTGAATCCCAAGATGCGTTTGAAGGGGCCTGTCATGTTCCAGCTCCCGGCTTGATCGGCATTTCGTGATCTTCGCTTAGCCAAGGACATGCCAATCCGCCCCTTCTCATGCCGTCAACGCGGCGTCCCAATCCTTCCAAACCGGCTCGTAGCCGAGGCGGCGGATCAACGCTGCGATGTCGGCCGGCGAACGGTCGTCGGCGATGTCGAACTGGCCGGTGGCATTCGTCGCGCGCCCCGGGGCGTGGGCGGCAGCCCATTCGCTGGAACCGGCGGCGAGCTCGATGATCTTCCCGCGCACGGTCTGGTGGAGGTTGTCCTTACCGGCGCCGGTGTAGCCGCCGGGTTCGGTGTGGCTGCCGGCGCTCATCATCGTCACTCCGAGCGGGATCAGGCCGTCGCGCAGCTTGGCCGGCTCACGGGTGGACAGCACAAGGCCGACATCCGGAAGGAAGAGGCGGAAAGCGCAGATGGCCTGCACCAACTCGCGATCCGTCATGTGGGTCAGCGGCTGGAATTCGCCGGCGCAGGGACGAAGCCGAGGCAGCGAGATGGTCACCTGCGCCTTCCAGCAGGTCTTCAGAAGATGGGCCGCATGGGCGGCGACACTGATGGCTTCGTAACGCCAGTCGGCGAGGCCGTAGAGCGCACCGATGCCAAGGCGCCGGAAGCCGGCGGCATAGGCTCGTTCCGGGCATTCGAGACGCCAGTCGAAGTCACGTTTTGGTCCGGCGGTATGCATCTCGGCGTAGAGCGGCCTGTCGTAGGTTTCCTGATAGACCACCAGGCCGTCGGCGCCCGCCTGGACTGTCGGAACGTAGTCGGCCGTTTCCATGGGCCCAACCTCGAGGGAGATGCTGGGGATGAACTCACGAAGCGCCCGGACACATTCGGCCATGTAGCCGTTTGAAACGAACTTCGGGTGCTCCCCGGCTACGAGGAGGATGTTGCGAAATCCCTGGTCCGCCAACGCCCGTGCTTCGCGCCTGACATCATCGATGCTGAGCGTGACGCGGAGGATCGGGTTGTCCCGGGAGAAGCCGCAGTATTTGCAGTTGTTGATGCACTCGTTCGACAGGTAGAGCGGCGCGAAGAGCCGGATGGTTTTGCCAAACCGTTGCCGGGTGATCGCCTGCGAACGACGGGTAAGCGGTTCAAGCAGTTCGGCCCCTCCCGGCGAAAGCAGCGCAGCAAAGTCGGACAGGGAAAGTTCCGGCTGCCCGATCAACCTGCGGGCGTCGGATGCGTCAGCCGTCCGCGCTCGGTCGACCAGGGCCTTGAACGGAAGGGCGTTGAACTGGGGAACAAAACTCATCGAGGGGAGAGCGTATCAGAAGGGGTCCGCTGGGCAAGACACGCTCCGGGCGGGCGGGCTGTTCTCAAATCCGGGAACAGGCCCGGCCCGTGCTTAGGTCAATCGGGGCTTTGGTCGATACCTTCCAACGAAGGGCCCG
>JAYUUX010000398.1:0-2831 GCA_043754645.1 Verrucomicrobiales bacterium
TCCTTCACGAGCGAAGGCAGCTCCGCCTTCGGCATCTTCCACATGCCGAGGCCGACGGCGGGAAACTGGCCTCCGTCTGGAAGCGTGATGGCCGGTGAGTGGAGCGCGGTAGCCGTAGACATGGCTGCGGAGCTAACGCCGAGCTGGGTGCGGCGTCACGGCGGAAGTGTTGGCGGGCTTCGAAGGTAGGGCGATCCACGTGTGGCAACACCTCCAGCCGAGCCGCCTTGTGGCTTTCGGAGATCGAGCGGGCGGTTCCGGGGAGCCCAACGGCGGATGATGCCGCTCTTTGTTGCGGCTGGAGCGGATCCTGTTGGCAGGGCGTTTCGAGGCGGCTCGGCGGGAGCCTTCGCCCTACCGCCTGCGACTTCGTCCGCTACCTCTGGCAACTCCCCGGGCGGTAATCCGTTTCTGAAAAACGAGGAGAAGTTTGCGGTTTCAGGGGTGGACTCCGGCGTCCGGGTTTTCTAGTTTCACACTAAACCAGCCCCGCCTTTTCACGCTTCCGCAGAGCTGTTCCCGGGAGCATTGACGGAGCCGCCTTGTGCCCATGTTAAGCGCCCGATTCAAAATGTTGTTCGCCGTCGCGGTCGTCGTGTTGTCGCGATCCGCGATGGCCGCGCCCGCTGTCGCCGCCAAGATCGATCCGTCGAAGCCGGTCAGCTTCCATCGGCAGATCCGGCCGATCTTCCAGGCCAACTGCGAGGGATGCCACCAGCCGGCCAAGGACAAAGGCGGTTTTGTCATGACCGAGTTCAAGCGGCTCTTCATCGCCGGTGACAGCGGCAAGGCGGCACTGGTCGCCGGGAAGCCGGAAGCGAGTTACCTCGTCGAGCAGGTCACCCCGAAGAAGGGCGAAGCCGAAATGCCGAAGGGCAAGCCTCCGCTGTCCTCGACCGAGGTTGATCTTCTGAAGCGTTGGATCGCCGAAGGAGCCCACGACGACACCCCGGCGAACGCGGTGGTGAACTACGACGCGGCGCATCCGCCGGTCTACACGCGGCAGCCGGTGATCTCGTCCATCGACCATTCTCCTGACGGAAGCCTCCTCGCGGTCGCCGGATTCCATGAGGTGCTCGTGCACAAGTCGGATGGATCGGGTTTGGTTGCGCGGCTGGTGGGATTGGCCGAGCGGGTGCAGACAGTGAGGTTTTCCCCGGACGGCACGATGTTGGCCGTGGCGGCCGGCAGTCCGTCGCGGACCGGCGAGGTCCAGGTGTGGGATGTGGCGAAACGCAAGCTGCTCGTCTCGGCGGCGGCGACGTTCGACACGGTCTATGGAGTGAGTTGGTCACCCGACAGCAAGTTGATCGCATTCGGCGGCGCCGACAACACGCTGCGGGCCATCGAGGCGGCGACGGGCAAACAGGTTCTCCAGCAGGGTTCCCACAACGACTGGGTGCTCGACACCGTCTTCAGCACGAACGGCAGCCACATCATCTCGGTGGGCCGCGACATGTCGGCCAAGCTCACCGAGACCGCGACGCAACGGTTCGTCGACAACATCACGTCGATCACGCCCGGGGCCCTGCGCGGCGGCCTGCAGTCGGTGGCGCGACATCCGTCCAAGGATGAAGTGCTCGTCGGAGGAGCCGACGGCGTGCCGCAGATCTACCGCGCCTTCCGCAAGACGAGCCGGAAGATCGGCGACAACGCCAACCTGCTGCGTCGTTATCCCGCGATGGAGGGACGCATCTTCGGCGTCGCCTACTCGGCCGATGGTCTCAAGGTCGCCGCCAGTTCGAGCCTTGATGGCCGCGGATTGATCAACGTCTACAACGCCGATTTCGATTCGACGCTTTCCACCAACCTGATCGCCGCCCTCGAGATCGAAACCTCCGGCCAGAAGCCCGAGCAGCGGGCGATGATCGAGAGCTACGTGACGAACGGCATCCGCCTCGTCCTCTCGATGGCCGTTCCGGAAACGCCGATCTATTCCGTAAGTTTTCATCCGGCCGGGCGTGTGCTTGCTGCGGCCGGAGCAGACGGGCAGATCCGTCTGATCGAACTCGAATCGGGCATCGTATCGAAGAAGTTCGCTGTCGCCCCGCTGTCCAAGCCGCCTCGCGGTAGTCGTCTCCAGCCAAGCCAGTCGATCGCCGGCGTGGCAACCGGAACATCCAACGTCGTTGAATCGCTTCCCGCCGGTGCCCGGGCCGTGTCCCTCGATGTCCAACCGGACAAGATCCAGATCGGCACACGCAACGACTACGCCCAGGTGGTCGTGCTTGCGCGCCTGGCCGACGGGTCGTCGGTCGACGTCACGCGCCTTGCCGCCTACGAGGTTTCCAAACGCCTTGGTGACGTGAGCGATCGCGGGATCTTCCAGCCGAAGGCCAACGGCAGCGACCGCCTGAAGATTTCGTTCAGCGGCCTCAGCGCGCAGGTCCCGGTCAAGGTGGCCGGATTGAAGGATGAACTCGAAGCCGACTTCGTCCGCGACGTGAACCCGGTGCTGTCGAAGGTCGGCTGCAATGCCGGCACCTGCCACGGCGCGAAGGACGGCAAGGCCGGCTTCAAGCTGTCGCTCCGCGGCTATGATCCGATCTACGACGTCCGGTCGTTCACCGACGACATCGCCTCGCGGCGGGTCAACGTCGCCTCGCCCGACGCCAGCCTGATGCTGATGAAAGCCACCGGCGCGATTCCCCACGAGGGTGGCCAGCGCATGACGGTCGGTTCGAAGTATTACGGCGTGCTTCGGCAGTGGATCGCGTCCGGTGCGAAGCTCAACGAGTCGACGCCGCGCGTCACCGGCATCGAGCTGCTTCCGCGTGATCCCGTCGTGCAGGTGGTCGGCAGCCGCCAACAGATGCGCATCGTCGCGACCT
>JAYUUX010000399.1:0-10291 GCA_043754645.1 Verrucomicrobiales bacterium
CCTCGGCAGCCCGTTCGGCGGCGGCGGATTCCGTGGACGTTGATCAACCCTTTCCCTCCAAGCCATGTCCACGCCCATCGTCCAGCTTGAGGACTTCAAGAAGACCTACCAGTCGGGTGACATCCAGGTCCACGCCGTCCGCGGCGTGAACCTCACCGTCCAGGCCGGCGAGTTCATCGCCGTCATGGGCGCGTCCGGTTCCGGCAAGAGCACCCTGATGAACACCGTCGGCTGCCTCGACCGTCCCAGCGGCGGCCGGTTCATGCTCGACGGTGTCGACGTCAGCAAGTTGGACCGCGACCAACTGGCTGACCTCCGCAACCAGAAGATCGGCTTTGTTTTTCAGGGATTCCACCTGCTCGCCCGAACCAGTGCCCTTGAGAACTGCGAGCTTCCGATGCTCTACGCCCGGCCTTCGAAGTCCGCTTCCGCACAAAAGGCACGGGCGATGAAGTCGCTTGAACAGGTGGGCCTGGGACAGCGCTTCGACCACACGCCCAACCAGCTTTCCGGCGGCCAGCAGCAGCGTGTCGCCATCGCCCGCGCGCTCGTCAACGACCCCAAGCTCCTCCTCGCCGACGAACCGACCGGCAACCTCGACAGCCAGACGAGCATCGAGATCATGGGAATCTTCCAGCAGCTCAACGACGCGGGCATGACCATCATGATGGTGACCCACGAGCTCGACGTGGCCAGCTACGCCAAGCGGATGGTCATCATGCGCGACGGCCGCATCGTCCGTGACGAACAGGTGAGCCCGCGCCACAACGCCGTCGAAGAACTGGGCAAGCTGACCCGCGAACAAGCCGCCGTGAACCTCGCACCATGATCGTCCTAAACGCCCTCAAGCTCGCCCTCCGCGCCCTCAAGCGGAACACGCTTCGTTCCCTCCTGACGATGCTCGGCATCATCATCGGCGTCGCGGCCGTCATCTCTGTCGTCAGCATCGGCAACGGCGCGAAGGCCCGCATCGAGGCTTCCATCGCCAGCATGGGCCAGAACGTCGTGCAGGTCATGTCGGGCAGCTCCCGCCGCGGCGGCGTCTCCATGGGCTTCGGCTCCGCAGGCACGCTGACCAAGGAGGACTACGACGCGATCAAGACCGGCGTTTCCGGCATCGCCGGCATCAGCCCCGAGGTCCGCAACAGCTCGCAGGTCGCCGTCGGCAACAAGAACGCCCGCGTCTCCATCATGGGTGTCGGCTCGGACTATCCCGAGATCCGTTCCTGGCGAATCGCCGAGGGCGACAACTTCAACGAAGGCGACGTCCAACGCGCAGGCAAGGTGGCGTTGATCGGCAAGACCACGTCCGACCTGCTCTTCGGCGCCGGCGAGAACCCCGTCGGCCAGTCCGTCCGCATCGGCAACGCCCCGTTCACCATCGTCGGCCTGCTGGCTCCGAAGGGCATGAGCATGTTCGGCAGCGACCAGGACGACGTCATCCTCGTGCCCTACACCAGCGCGATGAAACGCCTCTCCGGCGGCACTTCGTTCAGATCGTTCATGGTCCAGGCGGCCGATCCGAAGGGCATCGACAACGTCCAGGCCCAGATCACCGAGATCCTGCGTCAACGACATCGCACCACGGAGGAGACGGATGATTTCATGGTCCGCAGCCAGCAGGAGATCAGCGAGGTCGCCACCGCCAGTTCGGAGACTCTCACGATCCTCCTCGGATCCGTCGCCGGCGTGTCGCTGCTGGTCGGAGGTATCGGAATCATGAACATCATGCTCGTCAGCGTGACCGAGCGCACCCGGGAGATCGGCGTCCGCCTCGCCGTCGGGGCCCGCGGCCGCGACATCCTCATGCAGTTCCTCATTGAAGCCGTCACCCTCAGCATCGTCGGAGGGCTGATCGGCGTCCTGCTCGGCTGGCTCACATCGGACCGCCTCTCCAGCCTGATGCAGACCCCCACGTTGATCGCGACCAACTCCGTCATCATGGCCTTCTGTTCCAGTGCCCTGATCGGAATCTGCTTCGGCTTCTTCCCCGCCCTCAAGGCCTCGAACCTCGACCCCATCGAGGCGCTCCGCTACGAATAGTCGGGCAGCCGTTTGTCGGTCCGGGGCGGCACCGCTCTAGTCATCCCAGGAGAACTGTTGGAACAGGCAGATGAACCCGGGTTGTTTGGGATCGTCGACGATGGGAAACAACGAGACGACGAGCTGTTCGGGCCGGGCGATCTGCTTTCCCGCGAGAGGAACCTCCCGGCGTTCCGCCACGAGGAAGGATACCTCCGAGGCGACGGAGACGGTGTTGGTCGCCTTGGGCTTTCGTTTGAAGAGACCCCCGATGTTGACGCCCCTGGGTGTGGCGTCTTCTTCGTCACCGCCTTCTTCATACACCGCTCCGGGTTTCAGGATCGCGGCCACTTTCATGCCGAAGAGCAGATATTTTTCGCCCGCCCATTGGTCGATCAGGCCCGGGGACCAGGAGAAACTCCCGGTCCAAGTCAGCTCCGACCGTTCGCCGCCCACGGGCATGACGGCAACCTTCAGATGCAGCCCGAACTCGCGGTTGGTCAGCGTTTGGTTGACGGCCCGTTCCAGCGAAAACGCCGGTCGCCGTTCGGCGGAATCAAACCGCGCGGGCACGGCCTCGGTTCCGGCCAGATAACGATCGCCCATGTAGAGCAGGTTGACCTGGCCCTGCTGGCCCAGCGCGGCCACCGCGCTCGAAAGCAGGCCGTTGGTCGGGAACTGCGGCGCCACCTTGGCGTTCTTCGGCAGGAAACGCAGGACCGCCACCGACACACGCACCGGCTGCTTCCGGGGTGCCGAGTTGTCGGCGAGTGAAGGAAGCGTATCCGAATCGATGAAGGTCACCTGTCCAACGGCGGACCACGGCGCAACGACCATCGCCACGAGCATCAAGATCACGATGGTCAAGGGCCAGGGTCGCAGGACACCGCCGAACCCCGGGGACCAGACGGACGTTCGCCTGGCGTCAGTCCCCGGGGGGACGACCCGAATATGCCGAGCCGAACTCATCGCCTACTGGAGGACGGTCGGATTCAGGAGCAGGAGGATGGTCTGGGCCTCCTTGTTGCCCATCTCGGCCGTCGTGGCGTTGATGATGAGCTGGCCGCTCGTGCAGTTGCGGCTGCCGCTGAAGGAAACGGTCTTGTTGACGGGAAGCTCGTAGATCTCGTTCTCGGTGGGTTTGCCCTTGGGATTGAAGAGCTGCGCAAGGTTCAGCCCCGTATCGAGGTTCTGCGAGACCTCCTTTCCAAGGAGACCCGACTTGCCAAGGGCGCTGGCCGCTCCACCGGCGAAGCTCAGGAACTTTTCGCCCTGCCAGCGGTCCACGATTTCAGGCGACCAGCTGACCTCGCCCTCCCAGTTCAGGCCGAACTTGTCCCCGCTGCCGGGACGCGGCGTCACCTCCAGCTTCACCCCATAGGCCGTGGCCGGAGGAATGGGGGCACCGGGCTTGCCGATGATGACGATCGGCCGCGTTTCTAGGGCATCGAACTTGGCCTTGGCCTTGTCCTCCAGCCGCAGGTCGCGGTTGGCCGTGTAGAGGATGCTGATCTCGCCGTCGGCCTTGAGGTTCTCGACCACTGCGGCCAGGTCCCCTTTGAGATCCTTGAAGCCGCGAAGGAGTCGCTCCGCCTTGAGCGGCTTGAATCTCAGCACGGTGATCTCAACCTGGACGGACCGCGCTTCGCCCGCCGGCTTGTTTGTGTCCTGGGCATCGCAAACCAGGATCGAGGTGAAAAAAGCGGTGAGAGGAAGGAGGGATTTCCAGCGGGTTTTCACGCCCGCTAGGGAACGGAGCTATTGACATGCATGCAACGCCAAAATAAACCCACACCGCACGCGGCTCCGCTCCGGCAAACGCCCCACCGGCAGAGCCTTTCGCCCTCCCCAAAACCAAAACAGGACCCCCATCATGCACCACCCAATTCGTCCGCAGAAGACTTCACGAACCGAACAATCGTGTCCGGCGGGTCTCCTCGCAGCAACGCTCCTCCTGGCGGCCTTTCCCCTCGCGGGCCGGGCGGCGGATCTTTTCAACGTGTCCGCGACGGACGGATTCACGACGACCACGGCGGGGGACAAGAACGTCGTGGATCTCATCAGCAAGCTGGTCCGGGCCGAGGGCGAGTTCCTCCCGTTCAACGGCACCGCCTTCACCGCCGCCCTGAACTACGCGGGCGTGCCCAACGCCATCCAGTTTATCGAAAACGCCACGGGCACCTCCGTCACCCTGGGCATCCCGAGCACCGGGCTTAGCCGCAATTTCAACGGCCCCACACGTTCCGACGTGGACGACCAGATCACCGCGTGGCTCAAGAAGGACGGCGCCGACGAGATGGCAAAATTCCTGAAAGCGATGAATCAACGGTCGCTCGTGGCCGTGAGCGACGGCAATCCAAACAGCGCCACCGCCCGCGCCGCGTCGCAGGGCTTCAGCAGCTACGGCATGTTGGACGCCGCGACGCAGGAGGAGCAGGAGGCCGACGAGGAGGGCGGCAGCCGTTCCGGGTTCGGCATGATCGCCGACGTCGGCACCATCGATGCCAACGGGATCAAGGGCCAGGTCTACAGCCTGCCCCTCTACGCCCGCTTCAAGCTGACCAAACGCGTCGGCCTCAACTTCGACATCCCGCTCAGCTATGCCGACATCGAGGGATCCACCGTCTTCGGCTTCGGCCTCGGCGTGGCCGTGCCGATCAAGGCCATCCTCCGCACCAAGGGAAACCCGTGGTATTGGCAGATCACCCCCTTCGGCGGCGCCAACGTCTCCGGCTCGGCCGATTTCGCGGCCGGCGGCATGCTGGCCAACGGCGGCATCGTCAGCCTCCTCGCCCATGATTTCGGACGCGCGACCCTCTCCATGGGCAACCAGTTGACCATCCACGAAGGCATCCCCATCACCGTCGACGACTACAAGTTCGATCCCGGAGTCAGCCAGCAGATCCTCAAGAACGGCGTCAAACTCGACGTGCCCTTCGCCCGCCGCTGGATCTTCGACGTCTACGGGATCCACACGAAGTTCGTCGAGACCGCCGCCGTCGACCAATACTTCACCGTCGGCGCCGGCATCGGCTACAAGCGGATTCCCAAGCCCGGCTCGGCCAAGAAGTCCAGCGGCTACGTCAAGGTCGGGCTCTACGCCGACATGGGCGACGACTACACGTCCGCCCACGCCCACTTCGGCACCGGCTGGAAGTTCTAACCGACAGCCGAACCTTTCGCATCCGCCCGTCTCCCCGGTTCAGGGGGCCGGGCGGTTTTCTTTGGCGAAGGCCGCCTCAAGCACCTCCTTAACTCAGGCCAAGGCCCTCAAAACGGCCCTCGTCCCCGCCAAGAACCTTGCATGCACCGTTGTTCAGGAGGCCGCGCTATAATGCCGTCGTCTCAATGAATTGATGAAAGCACTCGCTGCAAATCCACCGCCGACAATCTGTGTAACCAACTGAGTGCTCCACGTCGCCTCCCTCTGACAAAGTCCACCAGCAAATCTGGCAGTGGTCGTGACTCCAGCCACCACGAACCAACTCGAAGAACGCGGGGTCGTATCGCTGGCCAATGTATAGGGAGGTAGTGCCCGTGCGCTGAACAAGTGCGTCGCGGCATACCCACGGCTCGCGCCGCCACTGGAAGCCGCGACAAAACGAAACCTCATCCTCGATGTCAGCGCGCTTCCATGCGCTGCAGTGGATCGTGACTGTGGCGTCTTCATTCATGGCGTGTGCAGCGGCCTAACGCTCCGGCTCACCGACGCCGGCCCGATGATGCTCGATTGTCAACCGAGACGCGATCCCGGCGTTCGGTGCAGCCGGTTTGTTTGGCGATCTCACCATATCCAAACAGCCGGTAGAATAGTCAACACGGCGAAGATCAGCACCAAAACAATGAGAGCAGAGAATCCCACGCTCCTGTGTGTCTGGCCTGCCTTTCTCTCGCGGGCGTTGAAGAACAGCGCCAGCCCGGTCAAGACCGCAACGAGGGAGAGTGCCGACATCCAATACCAATCGGGCGTGGACATCGGCAGGAACATCGTCGCAAGCAGCACCACTGCACCTGCGACTCCGTATGCGCCTGACCTGCGAATCGTCATGGTCGTGCTATTGCCGAACGTTGTTATTCAACTGCACAGGGATGCAGCCAATCGCAGCGATAGGCAATTGGTTGATCTTTTCAGCGCTTCAGATGGACGAGGAGGCCCATTTTGGCTAGCGATTTCATGCCGCACGCCACATCCAGGTGCGGTCCGTTTCCTAGCGAGTGTCTTCAAATCAGCTGCGGAGCAGCGGAAGAAAGTAGCCCCGGGCATGAGCCCGGGGTTCAACGTGCAAGCCCAGCGAGCTCCGGAGGAGCGGCAGAAAAACGTCTATCGCTCCTCCGGAGCTGGAGCGTCTCGGGGAACACCCAACCCACAGCTCACGCTGTGGGCTAATTTCTGTCGCACCTCCGGTGCTCGGAACCGAGCTTTAATCCTCTTCCGCATGAAAGCAGCGACGACCCTTCTCACGGCGCGGTGACCACCGAGTGCCGCGTCCGCACCCACTCCAACACCTTCGGCAGTTCCGCAACTCGGCCGGCGTTCAAGTAATCGACACCGTCGCGATAGGAGGCGGGAAGGTTCCTCAGCTCGAGTTTCAACGGCCCTTCCTCGAACGCCGCCGCGTGCAGTGCGTGCGCCGCCATCGTTCCCGAGGCGGACACGACGACTTCCGCGCCGGGAAACCGCTCGCGCACTGCCGCGGTGGCCCGGTGGACATCCCAAACCCTCATGCCGTCGACCGTCTGGCCTAGCAGTTGGAAGCGGCGTCGGATCTGGATCTGTTTGCGGGCATCACCCGCCCATGCCGAAGGACCAACGCCACGCAGCGAGAAGGTAACGACCACCGTTCCATCCGCAGGCGATGATTCGGTCTTCGTAGAGGCTGCGCCTCCGTTTCCTGAAAACTCTCCGAGCGCCGCGCCGAAACGTGGCCGCAAGGAACCTAGCCACTCGACCCACCCGCTCTCATCCACGACACGCAGTTCCACTCGTCGCACCGGGGTATTCTCGCGCTGGAGCGTAAAGAGCCTCAACGGCACATGCGTCTGGCTCTCGAAGGCAAGGTGGCTCAGGCGCAGTCCTGCATCGGTCGTCGCAGCGCGTTCAACGAGACGCGTGGCCACGCCTTCCGCAGGCCAGCCCATGAACACCTGCTCCCGAAGCGTCTTCCGCAACGCGTCGAGCGAACCCATCGTCTCCGCCGGGCGTTCTCCGAAGAACTGTTGCGCGGTGGTGTTGCGTTGGTCGCTCGGAAGTTGGTCGAAGACCCGGAGCTGCGTTGGGGCGAACGGCTTGGTCGCCGCGTCCGTCACCAGCGGATCGGCGCCGCGGAGATGCTGGTTGAACCACCGCAGCACCGGCACCTGGAGGTTCTGCGAATCGGTGTGGCCGCCGGGGCCGATGACGAGGCCGATCTTCTCGTAGGCTCCGAGCAGGCCGTAGATCCGGCGCGTCTGGGCGAAGAGCCGGTTCACGCCGTCGAGCGGGAAGATGTTGTCCGCATCCGTGTTCACGATCAGCAACGGCCGGGGCGCGATGAGCGCGGCGTTCATCGCGAAGTCCCAGCGATGCGTGTTCACGAAGAACATGCAGTCGCAATGCCCTTCCACCGCGCCGTCGCAGACGTGGTTCCGCAGATCGGTGATACCCGCGACCGGCGCGGCGGCCTTGATGCGTTCATCGAGCGCAGCCGTCGTCCACGTGTAGCTGCCGCCACCGCTGCGACCGGTCATGCCAATGCGCGTGCGGTCCACTTCAGGCCGCGTCTCGAGGTAGTCGAGCGCGCGGATGCTGTTCCACGCTTCGACGCCTGCCGGAGTGTAGCCGCGCGAGTTCCACCACCACTGGCCGAGGCGGTAGGTGCCGTGGTGATCGCCCTGGATTTCGCCGAGCTGGAGCGTGTCGATCACGAGGCAGACATAGCCGTGCCGCGCGAACCAAGACCCGTGGTGCTGGTAGAATGTCTTGTTGCCCAAGCTGACCCCGTTCGTCTTCACCTCGGCGTGGCCGCAGACGTAGAGGATGGTCGGTGCGGCGGTGGAAGCGTTCTTCGGCAGGTAGAGATTGGCCGTGACGTAGAGGCCGGGCAGCGACTGGAAGTGCAGTTTCTCCACGGTGAACCCATCTCCGTCCACTTTGCCGGTGACGACCGGCTTGAGATCGGTCCTCTGCGGCAATGGCCATAGTCCGAGCATCTCGAACAACTGCCGACGCCGTTCGTCGCGCTGCTTCGTCCAATCGGCCAGCGTCTGCACGTCGGCAAGGCAGGCGGACTCCAGGCGGCTCACCTCGGCTTCGAAGTAGGCGGCAAGGTTCGTGTCGGCGATACGCCAGTTCGCGGGGAACTGCTGCGCGGACACCGAAGTCGCCAAAAGCCACGCGCCGAAAAGCGCGCGGCGGAATCCTTTGCCGGGGAGCATGGCGCAGTCTTGCGACGCCGCCGTCGGATCGTCAGGCGAAAACTTCCTCCGCGTTTGCTCCGACCATCACGGCCTGCCACTTTCCGCCCAGATGCCCGCCGCCGTTTCGCCCAACGCCACCAAACTCGATCCCGTCGTCCGCGTCCGTGATCTCGCCAAAGCCTACGCGGGCCGGGCGGTGCTGGGCGGCGTGAGTTTCGATGTCGCGGCCGGCGAACGCGTCGCGCTCACGGGACCGTCCGGTTCCGGCAAGACGACATTGCTCAACTGCCTCGGCGGCGTGGACCGCGCGGATTCAGGCAGCGTCAGCCTCTGCGGCGACGCCTTGGAGACGCTGTCGAGCGACGGGCTCGCCGCGCTGCGCCGGACCCGGATCGGGACGATCTTCCAGTTCTTCCACCTGCTGCCCACGCTGAGCGCGGCCGAGAACATCGAGTTTCCGCTCCAGTTGCTGGGCCTGCCCGTTCACGAACGCACCGAGCGCGTCCGCGCACTCCTCGAACGCGTGCAACTGACCCACCGGGCCGACGCGCGGCCCACGCAGTTGTCGGGCGGCGAAATGCAGCGCGTCGCCATCGCCCGCGCACTGGTGCACCGGCCGGCTCTGCTGCTCGCGGATGAACCGACGGGCAACCTCGATTCCGCCAACGGCCTGATCGTGCTCCAGCTCCTGCGCGAATTGACGGACGAAACCCGCACGGCCCTGGTCCTCGTGACCCACAGCGAAGACGCGGCCGGCATCTGCCATCGGCGCGTGCATCTCCGGGACGGTCTTGTGGTGGCCAGTTGACCGCACAATCCTTCGGCCGGTAGTCGCTACCTTCTTCCCGTCCGCGCCCGGATTCGGGATGCTCCCACACATGAAGCCCCTGCTGAACATGCTCGCCGCTCTCGCCATCGTTTCCGGTTCCGTCATCGCGGCGGATCCTCCGGCCACTCCGGCAAAGAAGGCCCAGCCGCAGTTCAACTACCCGACCCATCCCGATTCCCTGCCGCAGTCCGGTGTGCCCAAGGGAAAACTCGAAGGTCCGTTTCTCTTCCGCAGCCAGGTCTTCAGCAACACCGTCCGCAAGTATTGGGTCTTTGTTCCCGCGCAATACACCGCCGCCAAACCCGCCGCCGTCCTCGTCTTCCAGGACGGCCAGCGCGCCACCCGCACCAACGGAAGCCTGCGCGTGCCGCAGGTGATGGAAAACTTGATCGCGAAGAAGGAGATGCCCGTGACCATCGGCATCTTCATCACGCCCGGCTCCAAAGGTGAGGAATATGCCGAGGTCGGCGGCGGCAATCCGAACAACCGCAGCTTCGAATACGATTCCCTCGGCGACCGCTACGCGAAGTTCATCATCGACGAGATGCTTCCCGAGGTCGGCAAGACCTACAACCTGACCAAGGACCCCGAGATGCGCGCCATCGGCGGCACGAGCAGCGGCGCCATCTGCGCCTTCAACGTCGCATGGGAACGGCCCGACCAGTTCCGCAAGGTCATCAGCTGCATCGGCAGCTTCACCGACATCAAGGGCGGCCACGTCTTCCCGCAGCTCATCAAGGACACGGCCAAGAAACCCATCCGCGTATTCATCGAGGACACCGGGGGCGACCTCCCGAACCCGACCAATCCAAAGCGCGACTGGCACCTCCAGAACATCGCGATGGTCGAAGCATTGAAGGAGAAGGGCTACGACTTCACCCACGTCTTCGCCGACGGCGTCCACTCCGACGCGCACGGTGGCTCCATCATGCCCGACATGATGCGCTGGATCTGGCGCGACGCCGCGAAGTAAGAAGGCGGTGCAATGGCTCGTCGGAACATCTCGATCAACCCGGCGCCGGGCTCGGCGCCGTTCAACGCATG
>JAYUUX010000400.1:0-3037 GCA_043754645.1 Verrucomicrobiales bacterium
CTGTGCCGGACGGAGTGGAGAACTGGCAGGCGGCCTACACGACGATCGTCAGCATCGCGCTTCAAACCGTGCGGCAGTTGGAGCCGACGATCGGGGAACGGATTCTCGTCCTCGGGCAGGGATTGATCGGACTCCTGGTGACCTCATTGCTGAGGGCAAACGGCGCGCGGGTCATGGCGGTGGATCTCGCATCCGCCCGCAGGCCGTTCGCCGTGGCGATGGGGGCGGAGCAGGTAGTGATTCTGGGCCAGCAGAACCTGGCCGACGAAGTGCGTGCGTGGACGGGCGGCTTCGGCGTCGACGGCGTGGTTCTTTGCACGGCGACGCAGAACAACGCGCCCACGGAACAGTCGATCGAAACCCTGCGCGACCGCGGCCGCATCGTGGTGGTCGGCAACACCAAGGTCGATCTGCTTTGGAAGTATGCCTATGAGAAGGAAATCTCGGTCCGCTACAGCCGCAGCTACGGGCCCGGCCGTTATGACCAGCCCTACGAATGGGGCGGGGTGGATTATCCCATCGGCTACGTGCGTTGGACGGAAAACCGGAACTTCGACGCCTGCCTGCACCTGATGCGGACCGGGCAGTTGGACCTTGGGGCGATCACCACGCGCCGGGTTCCTTTCTCGCAATCGCTCGAAGTCTACCGCGATCTGCTCGGGGAAGGTGCGGCCAAGGAAGTGGGCGTGGTTTTGGAATACGGGGGAATGGAACGCCCAACACCCAACATCCAACCTCCATCATCGAAGCCGGACGCGCGGATTGGAAAGTCATCTGGAAAACTTTCCTCACCGGTCAGCCGCCTCGACGTGATCGGCGCCGGCAACTTCGCCCGGACGATGCTGCTGCCGCATCTGAAGGGAAAGGTGCCGTTTGGAACCATCGTCAACGCGACCGCGCTCAGCGCAAACCATGTCCGGACCAAGTTCGGATTCGCCGTTGCGTCGACGGACCATGCGACCGCATTGGGAGACGCCGCGAACGCAGCGCTGCTCGTTGCGACCCGGCACCACTTGCATGCGCCCATCGTGCTGGCCGCGTTGAAGCAGTCGCGCCACGTCTTCATCGAGAAACCGCTCTGCCTGACGCGGGACGAGCTCGCGGCAATCGACGCGGGGTTGGCCCAGTCGGCCGGATCCGTGCAGGTCGGATTCAACCGGCGCTTCGCGCCCGCCACGGTGGAGCTCAAAAAACTTCTCGCCGCGACGCCCGGGCCGAAGTCGGCCAGCTTCCGGGTGTTCAGCGGCAAGCTGGATCCCTCCCATTGGTATGCGAACTACGCCGAGAGCGGTGGCCGCGTGCTGGGGGAGGCCTGCCATTTCCTGGACTACTTCACGCACCTCTTTGACGCCAAGCCCGTGCGGGTGGCGGCGCAGACCGTCTGGCCGGCGGGCGGTCGCCTTCCGTTTCCCGACAGCGTCACGGCGCAGATCGAGTTTTCCGATGGATCCAGCGGACAGCTCATCTACAGCGCCGAAGGCGATCCGACCTGGCCGAAGGAAACATGCACCGTGTTTGGTGCCGGGTTCGTGGCAGAGATCGAGAACTTCCAGAAACTGGTGATCCACCGGGGGAGGAAGGAGAAGAAGTTCACCTACCTCTCGAAAGGGCACGCGGAACAGATGGGCGCGTGGGCCGCGTTTTTGAGGGCGGAGTCGCCGCATCCGTTCCCCTATGAACAGGCCCGCCGAAGCATGCTGCTGACGTTCGCCACGCTGGAGGCGATCCAGACCGGCCGGTCGGTGGAGGTTGAACCGGAAGCCGCAGCCGCCCGCTCCTGAACCATGTCGCGGCTCACCTGGTATTGGCACCGGCTGCGCGCGATGACCCCGGGCGAAATGGCGCGCCACGCCCGGAAGAAGCTTCGTCAGGCAACCGATGGTCGCAGCCTGCCGGACTGGTCCCGGTTGAGGCTTCAGACTGGCGACGTATTTCCCATTCTGCCTCCGCATGGCGCCGCACCTGAAATACTTCGCAGCGCTTTGTCGCGCGACGCGGCCGAGATCCTGGCGGGACGCTGGCGTGCGTTCGGGCACTTGGAACTGCGGGTCGACGATCCGCCCAAGTGGCATGTGGACCATCTGGCGGGAGTCGACCTTGCGACGACCCAGTCGGCCTTCAAGTTGAACCATCGGGCGCTTCCCGGCGGTTGCGACGTGAAGCTGATCTGGGAACTCAGCCGCTGGTATCAACTCGTCCGGCTCGCGCAGGCGGCGCACATTCATGGCGACGTGGCGGCTGCGGAGAAGTGCCTGTCGTGGCTGGAAGACTGGGTCAAACACAACCCGCCCTACTTCGGCTGGAACTGGACCAGCGCCCTTGAGGCTGGGATCCGGTTGATCCAGTTCACCTGGATCGACGGCCTGTTGACGAAAGCGGCCGCGACCACCGGGCGCACGGCTTGGATCGACCGCCTGGCGGCGCTTCGTTCCGCGATTCTCCCGGCCCATGTCCATTTCACTTGGCGGCACAAATCGTTCGGATCCTCCGCAAACAACCATCTCCTGGGTGAACTTGTCGGGCTCATCCTGGCGACGGTCCGATGGCCCGAGTTGGCGACGGTGGGCGCATCGGTCGATGACCTGCAGACCCGCTACGAACGGGAGGTTCTCGCGCAATTCGCAGACGATGGAGGGAACCGGGAGCAGGCGTTGAACTACCAGTTGTTCTCCCTCGAATTCGCGCTCCAGGCCAAGATCGCGCTCGAGGCCGCAGGCCGAAAAGTCGCCCCCGCTGTGACGAAGCGGCTGGAGCTCGCGGCGCGTTTCTTCTGGGAGGTGCAGGCGCGGCGTGACCACTGGGACTACGGCGATTCCGACAGCGCCTATGTGACGCCGTTTTTTGCCGACGACCGAAACGCGGCCGCCGAATGGCATGGTTGCATCGAAGGACTGCGCAGCGGCGATGCCGTGCGGTATTGGTTGGGCGATGCGCTCAAGCTGCATCCGGCGGTGAAAGCGCGGGAGCCCGAGCGGGCCAGCCAGATTCTGGGTTGGTCCTACTTCGCGCGCAGCGGCCAGGCGGTCCACGAGTCCGG
>JAYUUX010000401.1:0-3426 GCA_043754645.1 Verrucomicrobiales bacterium
GAGCCCATCCAGAACTCCCCGGCAGGAATCCACGCCATGCCTTCGGGAGCCGGGGCCCCGGGGTTGGCTGCGACACCTGCCGACACCGTGGGCGCACTATCCGCAGTCTTTTCGCTCCCACCACAACCCGCGAGCAGGAGGGCGGCGCCCAGTGACAGGAGCGTCTGACCGACTCGTTGCGGTTTCATCGTCGCGGTCGGTCTCGGAAGTGAACGGTTCATCTGGATCACACTACAGGTGGATTTCATCCGGCAATCAAGGGGCGGGTGGTTTCCATTCGGGGATTCCCCCTTCGGCAACCTGCTTTTCGTGGGCGACCCAATACGGTCTGGTCTTCGACATCGGCACGCCGTCATTGACCATCATCGGGCGGGCGTCCTTCCAGAAGCGGTCGTAGGCCGACCTCAACTCCGAGACGACTTCGGGATTCTTCGAGGCGACATCCACGGTCTGTCCGGGATCCTCCTGCATGTCGAACAGGGCGCCGCCGACGAGGCGGTATCGCTGATTGCGGACGCAGTAGTTCGTCCATTGGTGCGCGTTGGGTTCGGCGCCGATCGGCCAACGTCCGATATGGTCGAACAGCATCCGGTCTTTCCAGGAGGCAGCCGCCCGGGCATCGCGGATCAGGGGAAGCAGGCTGCGGCCCTCGACCTGGTTGGCCGGCAGCGCCGCTCCGGTCAACTCGGCAAGCGTGGGGAAAATGTCGATGTGCGCGGCGATGCGGTCGATGTCTCGGCCGGGCCTGAAGTGCCCGTCCCAGCGGACGAAAAACGGCACGCGGACGCCGCCTTCTTCGACCGAGTTCTTCGTGCCTTTCATGCCGGCGTTCCACGCCTCCATGGCCGAGCCGGCACCGATCGAGCCCAGCACGCCGCGGCCGAGTCCGTCTCCGGCGGATCCGTTGTCGGACATGAAGATGACGACCGTGTTGGTCATCAGCTTCCATTCGGCGAGCTTGGCCATGAGGCGGCCGACGTTCTCGTCGATGTTCTCGATCATGCCGTAGAACCCGGCGGGACCCGGTTTGAAACCCAGATCGGTGAAACGTTTCTTGTTCGCCTCGGGCGCGTTGTAGGGCGAGTGGGGGGCGTTCGAGGCGATGTAGGCGAAGAAGGGTTCGGACTTGGAGGACCGTTCCTTCATCCAGCCGAGCGCGGCCGTGAAAAAGACGTCGGTGCAGAAGCCGCGGGTCTTCACGAACTTCCCGTTGTGCCGGATCACGGGATCGAAATAGGTGTTCTTCGGCGCGTCGGCGCATGAGTTGTCGTAGAACTGCCCGATGCCGCCCGCGCCGTGGATGAACACCTCGTCGAAGCCGCGTGCTCCGGGTTGGTAGGCGTCCTCGTCGCCCAAGTGCCATTTGCCGAAGATGCCGGATTGGTAGCCAACCTTCTTGAGCGCCTGCGGCAGCGTGAAGGCGCCCAAAGCCATGCGTTCCCGTTCGTTGATCGTGTGGGTGATGCCGTTCTTCAACGGATGCCGCCCGGTCATCAGCGCGGAACGCGTCGGGGCGCACGTGGGGCTGACGAGGAACCGGGTGAAGCGGACGCTCGTGTCATGGAGCGCATCCAGATTCGGCGTGCGGAGCCATGGTGTCCCGTGACGGCCCACCGGGCCGTAGCCCTGGTCGTCGGTGATCACGAGGACGATGTTCGGCCGATCGGCGGCGTGGGTGACGCTCACCGCCAGGAGCAGGGCGGCGGCGGCGAGCAAGACCTGTGGCAGGAGGCGCGTGAAGTATTTCACCGGGACGGGGTTCATGGGTGGAACTCTAGGTGTCAGACGAATGGATTCGAGTGCGGAAGTCAGCGGATTCCGGGTTTCTCGAAATCGGTCTCCTTGACCCAGCCCGCCTTGACGGGTTCACCCCGCATGAAGCGTTCGTAGAATCCGACATTGGCCGGCGCGGCGTGGAGGTATTGGTCGAAGACCGCGCCCTGGCCTGACATGCGTGGATCACCCTGCATTTTCAGTTGAGCCTCCATCTTGGCGGAGAGCCGTTGGGCGACCGGCGCCGAGGTGGCGAGGGCGGCGAGGTTTGTCATGCAGTCGGGATCGGTCCGGAGATCGTAGAGCTCGGTCTCCGGGCGTTTGCCGAAGCAGTAGTCCCAGAACCGGTCTGTGCCGGACGAACGTCGGGCGTCGAGGATGAGCGACTTGGTCGCGCCGGCATCGGTATCGAGGTAGCCGGTCTCAGGATTGCCCGCCGGCCAGCGTGCGGGCTCGTAGTTCTTCAAGTAGAGCCAACCGTCCTCGACCATCGCCCGGATGGGATAGCCGGCGTCGTTTGGACGACCGATGTCCGTGCGTTCCTTGCCGAGGAGGACGTGGTCGCGCGTTGGTTCTATCCGGCCGGATTTCTCCGAACGAAAGATCCCGGCCAGACTGCGGCCGGCGGCGGGAGCCATGCCCGTTTCTTTCCATCCGAGACCGGCCACTTCGATGAGCGTCGGAGCGACGTCCACGAAGCTGACGAAGTCATCAACCTTGCGACCCGGCTTCGTGATTCCAGCCGGCCACATCGCGGCGAATGGGATGTGGTTGGAAAACTCGTAGGCGTTGCCCTTTTGCCGGGGGAACGGCATCGCATGGTCCGACGTCACGATGACGAGCGTGTTCGACAGCAGGCCCCGCTTCGAAAGGTTCTCCAGCATGCGGCCCAGGTGCGTGTCGAAGTGCTCCACCTCGAAAGCGTAGTCGAGCATGTCGTTTCGCACCGTGTCGTTGTCCGGCCAGTAGCCCGGCACACGGTCGATGTCCGAAAGCCTCTTGCCGCCCTTGGCCACGCCTGAACCGAACTCGTAACCGCGATGCGGTTCGATGGCGCCATACCAGAAACACCACGGCGAGTTCGTGGGTGCGGCGTTGAGGAAGGTGTCGAAGTTGCCCGCGTAGTCGCTGGCTCCGATCGCTCCGGTCGGCGGTGTCAGCTTCCGGCTGTTGAAAGCCGTGCCGGTCATCCTGCGGGCCTGACCCATGGCATTCGTCGCGACGCCCGGGCCCCAGCCCTTCGTGGTGTGCCCGACGAACCAGCCCTTCTCGGCCAGCGCTTCGCCCCAGCCTTTGAACTCGGGCGGGAAATAGCAGATGTGGTTGGCGGCCTCCTTGAGCTGCCACGAGTTGCGACCCGTCAGGATGCACGCGCGTGAAGGCGCGCACTTGGCGTTCGGCGTGTAGGCCCGATTGAAGAGAAGTCCTTCGCGGGTCACGCGATCAAACGCCGGCGTCTTCACCCACCGAGTGCCGTAGGCCCCGGCGTGCAGGCCCCAGTCATCGGCGATGGCGAACAGGATGTTGGGGCGACTTGGCGCAGTTGCGCCGCGGGAAGGCCAAGCAGTGAGGAGCAAAACGACTGCGAGGAGCGGGAACGAGAGTTTCATGGGAGAGAGGGATTGATGACACTCCGACTACACCCCTGCGGCA
>JAYUUX010000402.1:0-5663 GCA_043754645.1 Verrucomicrobiales bacterium
GCCAAGGGAGTTGGTGATCGTGCAACGGTAGACGGAGCCGCTGTCAGCCAAAGACAGGGGCCCAAGAATCAGGACATTGCTCGTCGCCCCGGGGAGCAGAACACCTCCGCGGAACCACTGGAATCCGGATCCGATCGACCTCTCCAGCCTGACCACGAACGCAGCCATCTGTCCCTCGACGCCCGTCGTGTTGGAGGGCTGCACCGAAACAACCGGGGGCCCCAACCCGTAAACCACCAGACGGGAGGACGGGATCGGACCTTCTACGGCCCCTCCGGGAATCTGCCATCGCACGCTGACGTGGTCTCCGCCGCCCCCCTCGCTCTGCTGGGCTTCGATGAAGTAGCGTCTACCCGCCTCAAGGGAGATCGGAGCGGACTGCTGGTTCGTCTCTCTGGTCCATTCACGGAAGGCCGTCCACGCGGCGACCGAGGCGATCAAGCGCCGGTTCGCCGGCTGGTCATCCGTGCTGAGGTAGAGGGCCGACTGGTCGTCACCCGCGATCCAGAAGGTGTAGGTGCCGTTCGTCGGCGGGATGAGCAGCGCCCGGATCCGCTGGCCGTAGTTGTCCCCGAAGTTCTCGGGTCCCTCCAGCGTCGTGACGATCGACTCGGTGTCGGGGAGGCCGGGAAAGGAGGGGCTATTGGTCAGGGCTGCGAGAGAACTTCCACCATTCGGCAGAAAGTATACCTGCCTCAAGGCACCCGAAACATCTGCACCGACGACGCGGATGCATCCGGAGAGGATTACGAGAACGACCAATAGGCGGAACAACATGCGACTCAATCAAAGTCCGGGGTGACGGGGAAAACGTGAACCACACCCACGGAACCTGCAACTGCCCCGGTTGCCGCCGGGATCGAACCGTTCGCGCCGATGCGAAAGCCGCGCATCGTCCACGGGAAATACGGCGAGAGGGTCAACCGTTCGCCTCGGCCGAAACACCGTCGGCGGCCGGGGGCCCGCCCGGCGCCGCCACCTGGGCCTTGGAAGTCTCGATCTTGATGTAGTGGAGGATCACGGGTGCGAGGATCATTCCGGGTATGCCCATCAGGCGCTCACCGATGAGAAGTCCGATCAAAGTCAGCCACATCGGGTTCTTGATGCGGCTGCCGATGATCTTCGAGTTGAGGAAATACTCGAACTTGTGGATGACCACCAGATACCCGAGCGCCAGAAGGGCCATGTTGGGCGAGATGTTGAGCCCCACGCAGGTGATCACGGTGTTGCTGATCAGGTTTCCGACGATCGGCAGCAGACCGCAGGCGAAGGTGAACATGGTCAGCAGGAGCGGATTCGGAAACCCGGCCGAAAAAAGAAACACCCCGGTGGCCAGGCTGTTGATCAGCGAGATCAGGATCTGGGCCCCCATCACGACGCGGAAGCTCGCGTAGAACGTCCGGAAGCGGAGCATGATTTCCCGGGCCGACAGGGCATACAGGCTGTCCCGGCCAACATTCGGATCCTGCTCCAGATTGAGCTTGGAGTTGAAAAACAGGCTCACCGCCACCACGCCGCCGATGATCAGGTAGACGATCTGGAAGACCAGGGCGGTCACGATCTGCTGGACCCCCCGGTATTGGCCTTTCGCCTCCTTCATGACGAAATCAACCAGCGCCACGTGGTTGGTGAACGGGAGCTCGACGTCGATCTTTTCGGTCAGCTCGTTGATCTTGGGGATCGTCTTGTCCGCCAATGCGGGGAAGGTCTGATAGGCCTTCTTGCCGAAGTGGAGGATGGAGAACGAAACGGTCGTCAGCAGGATGGAGAACAGCACCACCGCCAACATCTTGCTCCGCCCAAACGCAAAGGTGCGCAGGGCCAGGTAACCGAACATGGTAGTCAGGAAAAGGGTGGTCATGTGCAGCCACCCCACGAGCAGGAGGAGCGCGACCATGAAAATGTAGGAGACCCGTTGGGAGCGGCTGATCATTGCTTGGCACCACTTCACGTGCTGACGGCCAAACTTCAAGGTCCAATGTTTGGCCCACCCGCTTGACCGACGGCGATCCCGCTCAATGGGTCATCGCGTAGAAGATGATGTTGATGCCCAGGGGGAAGTTCTTGTTCTCGGAGAACGTGTGGAAGAACCAGTCCGCCGCCGTCTCCTCCTCCCAGCCGTCGCCGTTGTCGGTGTTGTGGCAGAGCATGACCATGAGGCGCCCCTTGCTGTCGAAGATCCCGCGGAAGTGGACGTCGCGGGTGTTGCCCCCCGCATGGTTGTCCTCCCACGTGATGCCGGTTGTCTGGCTGCTTCTCGCGGCCATGAGGTTCGGCGTCTGCAGGGACAGGTTGTCGTCGATGTTGTAGACGGCGTGGAAAATCGGGTGGCTCCGCGGGATGTCCTGCGGCTCAAACTCCGGGAAGACCTGCTTCAACGCCGTGGCGACCCCGTCCCATTCGGCCTGTCCCCAGAAGTCGTCCACCATCATGAATCCACCGTTCAGAAAATACCGCCTCAGGGTCGCCGCTTCCTTCTCGTCGAGGGTGATGTTCCCGGCTCCGCTCATGAAGATCCAAGGATAGTCGCCCAGCTTGGGGTCGTTGATCTCGATCACGACGGGATCGGGGTTGACCTTGATCGAGGTCAACTGCTGCAGCCGGAAGGAGAGGTTCAAGTCCGCGTCGCGATAGTCCGTGAACCAACCGAAACTTGAACGTTCCTGCCGGTCGGACCGGTATTTCAACCGGGCAAATGTGAAGGACTCCTGGGCGAACCTTGGATCGACCGGCCAACTCGGGACATTGCCCCTTTCGGTGGTCACTTCGACGAGGCTCCTTCCACTTCGCCCGCCGAATCCGCCCCCGCCCCTCATCTGGGCCAGCACTGTGCCCCCCACCAAACCCGTCACGGCAACAAGGATCCAGAGTTGGCGGCGATGAATCATCTGGTGGCGGGGTTTGCTTTAAAGAAGGAGATCACGGCCGTTGAGACAAGGGGAAATGCCCATCAGTTACAGGAGTCGGTTCAATATCCCGCTGACATTCCGTCCTTCCGGCTTTCGCTCGCGCCGATCCAGACACGGTTTGTCCGATCCCACATCACTGCCTGATACCCGCCGAACGAAGGAATCCCTGCCGAACCCAGCTTGTGCCCGAATTTCACCAGATCGCGGACGGTCTCGCTCGGAAAACCAGCCTCCAGATTCACGGTCCCGCCGTCGTTCATGGCTGCGCCGTCCGGATCGCTGGACCCAGTGTGGTAGATGCGCGGGGCATCGCCCGCTTCCTGCAGGTTCATGCCGAAATCAATCCAGTTCACGAGCACCTGCACGTGGCCCTGTGGCTGCATATCGCCGCCCATGACACCGAAGGCCATGACCGGTTCGCCGGCCTGCGTGACAAATGCCGGGATGATCGTGTGGAACGGCCGTTTGTGCGGCGCGTAGCTGTTCGGCCGGCCCGGCGTGAGATCGAAAGCCTCGCCTCGATTGTGCAAGCCGAACCCGAGCCCGGGCGGAACCATCCCGCTGCCCATGCCCCGGTAGTTGCTCTGGATGAACGACACCATCATGCCGCGTTCGTCGGCCACGCAGAGGTAGATCGTGTCGCTGGTGCGGAGCGCCGGAATGCCCGGATCGAAGCGGTTCGCAGCACGCTCTGTTTTGATCAACGCACGTCGCTTCGCGGCATAGTCCTTGGAGTTCAGTTCGGCGATCGGCGTCTTGAAGAACTCCGGATCGGCGAAAAGCCGCGCGCGGTCCTCGAAGGCCAGCTTCTTCGCCTCGATGAACGTGTGCGTGTAGGCCAAGCTCCCGAAACCCATCGCCCTGAGATCAAATCCTTCGAGGATGTTCAGGGTCTGCAACACCGACAACCCCTGCCCGTTCGGTGGAAGTTCCCAGACATCGTAGCCGCGGTAGTTAGTGGAGATCGGATCGACCCACTCGGACTTGTGCTCCGCGAGGTCGCGTTCACTGAGGAAGCCACCCTGCTCGTGCATGAATGCGACGATGCCCTTGGCGATGTCGCCCCGGTAAAAGGCGTCGCGTCCACCGACCGCGATCTTTTCAAGCGAGCCGGCGAGCTGGGGATTCCGGAACATCTCGGCCTTGCGCGGGGAATGACCCGACGGCGCCCAGAGGTTCGTCACGTTCGGCCACTTCGAAAGGACCGCCACGTTGCGCGCCCAGCCTTCGGCGATGACTTCGCTGAGAGGAAATCCGTCCCGGGCGTAGGCGATGGCCGGAGCCAGATTTGTCGCCATCGACACCCGGCCGAACTTCCCGTGCAGCGCAAACCACCCGTCGACCGCGCCGGGAACCGTCACGGGAAGCGGGCCGTAGCTCGGCACATTCGTGAGTCCTCGTTTCTTGAACTCCTCCATGGTCAGTCCGTAGGGCGAACGCCCGGAGCCATTGAGGCCATGAAGCTTCTTCGTGGCCGGATCCCAGACGATGGCGAACAGGTCGCCGCCGATCCCGCTGCCGGTCGGCTCCATCAAACCGAGGCAGGCATTGGCCGCGATGGCGGCGTCGACGGCGGAACCCCCTGCCTTCAGCACTTCGAGCGCGGCCTGGGTCGCCAGCGGATGACTCGTGCAGGCCATGGCGTTCGGCGCGATGGTCTCCGAACGGGTGGCGAAAGCGCGGTTGACGGGACGTTGGGTGGCCATGAGGGAAGGCAGGACGGTGAGCGCGGCGGCAAGTAGGATCAGCCTCTGCATGCCGCGATGGCGTAGCACCGACCCGGTGCCGTGGCGAGAGGAGTCTCGGCGAACAGCGTTGGCGCTTGCCAGACGCCGGGACCGCCGGGGAATTCTACCCCATGCAACTGATCGAAGCCGGCTACACGCTGACCGACGAACGGACCGGGGTGGATATCGACGCGGTCTGCCGCCTGTTGGCTGAGACCTACTGGGCCAGCAAGCGGAGCCGGGAACACATCGAGACAAGCATCCAGCATTCGCTCTGCTTCTCGGTCTTCCACAAGGGCGCCCAGGTCGGCTTTGGCCGTGTGATCACGGACTACTCGACGCACGCCTACCTTTGCGACGTCGTCATCGATCCGCAGCATCGCGGCAAAGGAGTCGGCCAGACCTTGGTCAAGTTCATCATCGACCATCCGCTGCTCAGGACCTGTCGCATCGACCTGCTCACTCTCGACGCCACGGGATTCTACGAGCCGTTCGGTTTCGGCCGACACCCCAACGAATGCCTGACCCGCTATCCTACCGGCGCGCCGGCACCGAAAACCTCTTCGACCGCCTCGTAAAGCGCCCCCACCATCCGGCACACCTGCAGCCGGGTCGTGCTGTAGGGCGGCATGATCACCACGACGTTGCCGATGGGCCGGGTCAGGACACCGCGCTTGGCCATCGCTTCACACACGCGGATGCCGGCTCGTTCCTTCAGCGGAAAAGCCTCGCGGGTGCGCCAGTTGCGGACCAATTCAACACCGGCTACAAGGCCCACCTGACGAATGTCTCCCACCTGCGGCAACGCCCAAAGGCTCTTCAACTCATCGCGCAGGTTCGTCTCCAACGCGGCCCGTGCCTTGTTCGAAGCGGCGGAAGTCAGCAGCCTCATGCTGGCCAATCCGGCAGCGGCACCGAGCTGGTTGGCCGTGTAGCTGTGGCCGTGGAAGAACGTCTTGAACTCCTCATATTCGCCGAGGAACGCGTCGAAGACGGACTGCGTCGTGAGCGTCGCCGCCATCGGCAG
>JAYUUX010000403.1:0-10627 GCA_043754645.1 Verrucomicrobiales bacterium
TCCTCACCGCCGCCCTGCGACGCCATCCCGGGACGCGCACCGTGCTCTACCCGTTCTTCGGCCACCAACTCGGCCTTCACACGAACGACAACTGGAAGGGATTGGCCGGCAATTTCACGGTCTCCTACTACGTCGCCCCGGAGGTTTCCGCCCGGCACTACGCGCCGGACTCGTGGGTCGCCCCCGCGTTCTTCACCGCTGCGAGCGGGGTAGCCCTTTTCACCGACCGTTACCTCTACTGGGCCAAGATCGAAAAACTCCGGCGGACCTTTTCGTCCATCGGCCACGCCCCCGCCACCCCCCAGGCCGAAGGCGGTGGTTTCGGGCAGTTGATGATTTCGGATGAGGACGCCTTTGCCAACGTGACGAGGGACTGGACCTCCCGTGATACCCTGCTTTCTCCACCCGTCCGCGACATGATCCGACTCGCCGGGGAAAAACGGATCCGCCTTGTCGTTGTCGAAATGCCCCTGCCTTCGAAGATGAACCGCCGTTACCAGACGAGTGCCTGGCTGGAATACCGCAGAAAAATCTCCGCCGAGCTCGGCTTGTCGGGAGTGGAATACATCGTCGCCTCCAACGGCATCGAGGACCGCCACTTCGGCGACGAACTCCATCTCGCCCCGGCCGGCGCGGTGATCTTTTCCAAGCAGATCGCCGGACAGTTGCCGTGACTCCTCGCAACCTCGGACCAATGCCGCACACAACACCAACGGGCGCCGGCCGACCGGGGGTATCGGTCGTCATTCCCACCTGCAACCGGAACGAGACTCTGGCGCGGTGCCTCGAAGCGCTCGAAGAAGGCCGTCAATGCCTGCCGGCCGCCGAGTATGAAGTCATCGTGACCGACGACAGTTCCCACGGTTCGGCGATGGCGATGATCCGCGATCGGTTCCCCTGGGCGACCTGGATCCAGGGACCTCGCCGGGGTCCGGCGGCCAACCGGAACAATGGAGCCGAAAGGGCCCGGGCGGCATGGCTGGTTTTCACGGACGATGACTGCGTTCCGGACTCGGGGTGGCTCAGATGTTACCTGACGGCGATCGCCTCGGAGCAGGCGTCGGTCTACGAGGGCCGCACCTACACGGAGCCAAACACCAAGGGGCCGTTCTGGGGAGCGCCTACCAATGAAACGGGAGGCCTGCTGTGGTCGTGCAACATGGCGATCCGACGCGATGTCTTCCGCAGCATCGGCGGATTCGACGCGCTGTTCCCTTATCCGCACATGGAAGACGTCGATTTCCGGGAACGGATCAAGGCGGCCGGACACCCGTTCGTATTTGTCCGTGAAGCCGGCGTCTTTCATCCGCTCCGCCCTGTCGGACCCATTGTTCGCCAGGCCCTGGGCCACGAGAGCTATTTCTACTACGCGCGAAAACACGGGCTCTCGCTGAGGCAGGCGGGCCTGAGCCCGCTGGATTTTATCCGCGCCCGGGTCGCATGGATCCGAGCTTCCCGCAATCCATCACACACGCTCCGATTCCTCGGACGGTCCGCAGTGGAGACAGTTCTCGTCGGCGGGTTGAGCCTCTACTGGACCTTCCGGAATCGCTCCAAACGGACACGGCCAAGTTGAATGGGGATCGTCGTCGTCAATTCGACCGTCAACGCCCGCCGCAAAATGGCGACGGACGGAGCCATCTGCCCGATCCACTACTGGGGTTACCAGCACGGCGGTTCCGACACCCTGATCGGACACCGCTTCAACCGTTGGGAAATTGTCCTGCGGTCGAAGATCGGGGGGCTTGACCCGCGCGTGGTCCTGCAGACGGTCCGCGCCCTGCGCTCCGGAGCAATCGGGACCTACTGCGTTACCCAACCGGACCTGCTGCGAGCCGTGCCGCTGCTGAAACGCTGGTTTCCCCATAAGCCCGTTGTCACATGGGTCTGGACCCGCGAGGAGGCCCACGGATGGTTCAAACTCCTGAAGCACGCGGACCTGATCCTTTCATTGACGGATGATGCGCTGATCGCCCTGGACCAGTTGGGCCTCGCGACAAAGAGCGCCCTCGGGATGTGGGGTGCGCCCCCGGGATTCTTCGACCAATCGGCGACCGGATCAGATCCCGCGCACGACGTCATGTTTTTCGGCCTGGCCAACCGGGACACCGCCTTGGTGAGGGAACTGGCCCACGGCCGCGAGTTCAGCATCCTTACGACCCGCAAGGCGGAGCCGCACTTGGACCTTGCTTCGATCCCCGGACATCGCGTGACCGTGAGCAGCGCGGACAAGGACCGGGAAATGGTCGCCGCGATCCATACGGCCCGTGTGGCGTTGATCCCGCTCAAGCCGGGGGATTTGTATCCGACCGGCATGACCAATCTCGTGGAAGCGCTGCTTTGCGGAACAAGTGTGGTCATTCCGGCGGCGTCACTCATCCCGGCCGCTGCTCTGGGCCTTCCCGGTGTGCAGCGCTACGTTGCCGGCGATCTCCAATCTTTCGTCGCGGCGATTCGTGCGGCGGTCGACGACAATCGAAAGCCGGGCCGCCGTTCAGAGATTAGACGTGCCGCCGCAAAAATTCTCAACGGCGCCGAGTTGAACCGGCGGATCTGCTCCGCGTTTGGAATGCAGCCGCAGGATTTCTGGAGGACCGATGCCGTCCCCGCGGCAGACCAGGCTCGGCCATGAAGATCCTCACGCTGAGCAACTGTGACCTGGTCCCGTCGCAAGGATCGGGTTATGTGATCATGGGCTTTGCCGCCGGCATGAAGGAGCGAGGGCACTCGGTGACTTTGGTAGGACCCGATGGCTGCATCGTCGCTCCGCAGCTCCGAAAGGCCCGTTCCCTGCGACTCGCGCTGGGGATGTGGATGAAATCCAAACGACTCGTGCGAGAACTCCAGCCGGACCTCGTGGAGTTCTGGGGAGGCGAAAGCTGGCTTGCGACGGACCGGCTTTCAAAGATGCGCGGCCGAAGTTTCCCAATGATTGCCCGGTCGAATGGAATCGAACCATTCGCGGCGGAAACGTTGACCCGGCACGGGATCCACAACACGGCACACGGCGAACCTCCAAAATGGTATCAGGGTCGTCTCCGGGTTCCGACGGATCGAGCGTTCAGGAAGGCCGATGCCATCGTGACGGTGAGCCAACCGGAGGCGAACTACGCCCTCCGCATGGCTTATCAAAAGCCCGACCGTGTCCTTGGGATCGACAATGCCCTTCCGGCGGCCTACCTCGGGAAAGAGTTTGTTCCCGCCCGGCCCCAAACGGTGGGCTACTGTGGATCGTGGGTGGCCCGGAAGGGAGTAGGACTGCTTGTCACGGACATGACGGCGGTCCTCCGTGAGTTCCCCGACTGGCGATTCCATCTGGTCGGCGTTGGCGAACGGTTCCGGGCAGCGGAGCACTTCCCCGTCGACGTCCAGCCGCGGGTCCAGGTGACGCCTTTCGTGACCGACAAGGGCGAACTCAGGAGGATCTACGGCAACTGGGCGATTGCCGTGGTTCCGTCGATATACGAAAGCTTCGGTCTCGTCGCCGCCGAGGCCATGGCATGCGGGTGTGCGCTCGTGGCGTCTCGAACGGGCTTCGCCGAATCTCTGGCCGACGGGACCGAAGCAATGTTGCTCGCCGGTTCCACCTCGCCCTCACTCGCTTCGGCGGTGGCCCGTCTGATCGCGGACAAACCCCTGCGGGACTCCGTCGCGCGGGCTGGTTGGGCCCGGGCCCAGACTCTGCGGTGGGAAAACAGCGTTTCGGCCTTGGAAGGATTCTACACAATGCTCCTTCCAAGATTCCGCCAGCCCACGTCGACCGCGCAGTGAAACCAGTCCTCCATCTTGTTCCGAGGCTCTACCCCGCGATCGACGGCATAGGCGACTACGCGCTGAACCTTGCCCGGAATCTAAGGGACTCTTGCGGAATCCCCGGGGCCTTCCTGATCGGCGATCCGTCTTGGGACGGACCTGCCAGCTTCGACGGGTTCGAACTCGCGAAGGTGAAGGGGCGTTCGTCCAACGAACTTCGATCGCAGCTATCCGGGCTCGATCCAGAAAGCCTGATCCTGCATTATGTCACCTACGGATTTCATCGTCGCGGAGTTCCGTTCTGGGTGAACCATGCGATCCGGCGGTGGAAAGGGGAGAAGGCCGGGCGCACCCTCGTGGTGGTCTTTCACGAACTGTGGTCGTCTGGTCCGCCGTGGAGGAGCGAGTTCTACTTTGGTTGGATCCAGAAGCGTCTGGTCCGCGAACTGCAACTGCTGGCCGACGGGTCCTTGACGAGCACTCCGCTCATGTTGCGGCAGCTGAACGGCATTGTTTCCGGGAAGACCGCTTTCGCGCCGATTCCCAGCTGCACTCCAACGCCTGTCGAGCTGGATGGCCTGCAACCGGGGACGGGAGTCGTGGCCGCGATCTTCGGGCAGGAGGCGTCGAGGTTTCATTCCGCAAAAGCCCATCTCTCGCTTCTCTCCGGTTTGTTTCGCGCCGGTCTTTTGGACGAGGTGCGTTGCATCGGAAAGGGCGCACGAGGAGGCGAGGATCCTTCAACCGACCTGAAAATAATCTTGGCCTCGTTGCCCGGAGCCAAAATCACCGTCCACCCGGATGTCGCGCCGGGCCGGTTGAGCGAGTTGCTTTCGGGAAGCGATCTGGCTCTCTCCTACTACCCGTCCGCATACGTCTGCAAATCGAGCGCGCTGACGGCGGCGATGGCATGCGGTTGCCTTCCGGTCCTGCCCGAGGTCGACAATGCCGAACCGTTGACGCCGGGCCATGACGTTGTCGGTTGCTCCGGGACCGCGGAAGCCGTCGAAGCAATCGTCGGACTGGTGAGGTCGGGGGCATTCGTGGAGATGGGCCGGAACGCCCGCTCGTGGTATGACGCCAACGCCTCGTGGGACGTGACGACTCGGGCGGTGTCCAAGATGCTGAAGGTTTCCCATGGCTGAAAAGCTGACCGTATTGTCGGTCGGCACTCCCATCCTCGGGAATGCGGTGTATCACGCCAACATGGCGGCGTGCCTCGCACAGTCCGTCAAAGTCAGGCTGATCACCCGATCCACATCCCACTACTGGGGCCCACTCGCCAAGATCCTCTTCGCCACCGTAGCCTCCGGGCGGGTTCACCCATCAAGCTATCGCCACAGGGCGGAATGGGTTTTCTCCGAGGTGGTCCGCCGCGGTCTCAAGCGTGAATTGCCGTCCATCCGACCGGACGTGGTTCACTGCCATACGCAGGCGCATGCCCTCGGCCTGGTCCGTCTCGCCAAATCCACCCCGCTGGTGGTTTCAATGGACGCGACCGCCCGGCTGCTTGGTCGACTGCCCCAATATGCCCCGCAGACCAAAGCACTCGCGCGGATCGCGCGGCTGGAGCAGAAACTGTTTCGCGAAAGCGCGGTCGTAGGCGGTGTTTCGAACTGGGTTACGAACTCCATCCGGCAGGATTACGGGATACCCCCAGACCGGATCCGCCTCTGCTCTCCCGCCGTCGACACGGAGTTTTTTCGTCCATCGCCTGCGCCCCGTCCCCGCAGCGGCACCCGGATCAGGGTGGTGTTCGTCGGGAACGACCTCGAACGCAAGGGCGGGCTTGATCTCCTCGCCCTGATGCGGGGACCTCTCGCCGGAGCCTGTGACCTTCACATGGTGACGAGCGCCCCGCGCCCGGCGGACCTTCCGGACGATGTGGTCTGGCGCAGCGGATTGTTGCCGAGGACACCGGAGCTGCTGGCAGAACTCCAGCAGGCGGACGTGTTCGCCCTGCCAACCAGAGAAGACTGTTTTCCGCAGGCGCTCGTCGAAGCGCTCGCATGCGGACTTCCATTGATCGGCACCCGGATCATGGGTGTGCCCGAGCTTGTGGAGAACGGCATCAATGGATTCACGGCGGAGGCGGGCGACCACACGGCGCTTTTGGAGGCGGTCCTCCGTCTCGCGTCCGACCCATCGCTCCGTTGCGCCATGGGCAGCGCTTCCCGCAACCAGGCGCTGGCGAGATTCGGTCTGCCAATCGCGCAATCGACGTGGGAGAAGACGTTCACCACCGCCGCAAAAAGGGGCCGCGAATGAAAAAGCCCATCCCTGCCCAAACAGCCATCGTCGCATCCTGACCCCTGTGCCCGGGTCAGTTGTCCCGATTCCACCATCCGGCCCAAACCACCGCCTTCAACATTCTTGACGCCGCAAAGCGGCCCCCAAAGGACTCCCATGATCAAAAAAATATCCGGTCTCTTTAAGCCGTGTTACGTCTTCAAACCGACGAGCCTGATACGCCGGCTGAGCTTGGGGTTCTCTTCGAAGAAGACGGGCACCACGGACCTTGTCCTGCCTTGGGGCAGCACCATCGCCGTCGATCCAGGCGAGGCGATCGGCGGTGACATCATCAAGCAAGGAATCTTCGATATCGCCGTCAGCGAGTGCGCCTGGCGGCTGATTCAACCCGGTGACCGGGTCTTGGACGTCGGTGCGAACATCGGCTACATGACCAGCCTGTTCGCCGCGCGCGCCGGAGTGAACGGAAGGGTCCACTCGTTCGAGCCTCATCCGGTCATTCGGAAGAAACTGGAGGCAAACGTGGCGCGCTTCCTGGGCAACAAGGGTTCCGCCCCGATTGAAGTCCATCCTCTGGCGCTCGGCAGCCGGATCGAGACGGCCCACCTGGTCGAGACGGACTATTTCGCGACCAATCAAGGCACTGCGACCCTGACCGACCAGGGCCAGGAGGCCGCCCCTCCCGCGGGCGTCGTTCTGCATCCGGTCCAAGTGGACACCCTGGACCACCTGTTCCCCACCGAATCCTTCTCGTTGCTCAAGATCGACGTCGAAGGCAACGAAGGCAAAGTGATCGAAGGGGCGCGCCAGTTGCTGGCTGACAAACGTATCACGAACGTGATCTACGAGGACCACGAGCGCGGACGAACCGGACTTCCCGGGGTGTTTACCAGCGCCGGATACTCGGTCTTCTCCATCGGCTACACCCTGTTCGGGCTCGAGTTGAGGACGCCGGACCAACCGGTCGCTCTGGACACGAGTTGGGAATCGGTGAACTACCTCGCGACGACAAAACCGGAAACCATCCGGACCATCCTTGGAAAAGGCTGGCGCGTCTTGCGGGGCGCGTGATTCGCCCCGTCGCGGCGACGTGACCAGGAAAAACCAACGATGCGTATACTGCTCTCATCACATCTCTTCGCCCCCAGCGTCGGGGGCATCGAACTGGTGAGCGGGATCGTTGCCGAAGAATTCAATCGGTTGGGCCATGAAGTGCGGGTTGTGACCCAAACCCCGGATCTCGGGCGGACGTCGCCCTCCCCCTTTCCGGTCATCCGGCAGCCCGGGCGGTCCGAGTTGTTGAAGCACATCCGGTGGTCCGAGGTCTACCTGCAGAGCAACATCAGCCTGCCGACTTTGTGGCCGGCCTTGCTTGTCCGGAAACCTGTGCTCGTGGTCCATCACACCTGGATTAGCCGGGCGGACGGGAGCATGGCTTGGCAGGACAGACTCAAACTGGGCGTCACCCGTTTGGTAAACCGCAATCTGGCCGTCAGCGGGGCATTGGCGAAAACGATCCCGGCCCCGTGCGGAGTGATCGCCAATCCCTACAAGGACCACATCTTCACGGAAGATCCCGCCGTGCGGCGTGACCGCGACCTCGTCTTCGTCGGTCGGCTGGTCTCGGACAAGGGATGCTCGCTCCTGCTCGACGCCCTGGCGGCGCTTGCGGGCGAATCCATCAGGCCCACTCTCACGGTCATCGGTGCAGGTCCCGAAATGCAGTCCCTCCAGTCGAAGGCCGCCGCGTCGGGCCTCGGTGAAAGGATCACATTCGCCGGACAACTCACCGGCACATCACTGGCCGCCGAACTTAACCGGCATCGGATTCTCGTCGCGCCGTCTCTCTGGAACGAGCCGTTCGGCATCGTGGCCCTTGAGGGGATCGCCTGCGGCTGCGTGGTGGTCGGTTCGTCGGGTGGTGGCCTGCCTGACGCCATCGGGCCCTGTGGCGTCACCTTTTCCAACGGCAATGCGGCTGGCCTCGCCTCGGCGCTGCGGTCGCTGCTGGAATCCCCCGGGGAAATCTCCACCTTGAGGAAGGGTGCCCAAGCTCACCTCGCTCGCCATACCCGTTCCGCCGTTGCGGAATCCTACCTCGCGGAACTTCGCTCCCTCCTCCTCTGACCTCCACCGGTCTTCTCTCTCCTGCTCATCGTCCTCCTCCGTTCCATCAGTCATCTATAATTTTTCATTCCCCATTTTTCATACCTCATACCTCATACCTCATACCTGATCCGGCATCTGGCATCTGGCATCCACCATCAGGCATCAGTCACCCTCCCCCATCCCGGTAATTCGTTGATCCACCCACATCGCCGACCGCAGTCTCCACCGCGCTGACGAACACCCGACGATGCTCCTGATCTCACATCCGACCGGCAATACGTTCGTGCGCGCCCTGCTGGAAGTTGCCCAGCAGGCGAATCGCCTCGGACTGTTCGCCACCGCCCTTGGATTCTCCGGCACACCCGCATGGTTACGCCTTGCCCCGGGCGCTATCCGGGCCGAACTCGCTCGCCGCAGCTACCGGGTGCCCGGCGACAAGATGGTCGCATGGGGATCACGGGAAGCCGCCCGCCTGCTGTCCGGCAAGATCGGCTGGGGAAGCCTCTCGAAGCACGAGACCGGCTGGGCCTGCG
Source organism: Verrucomicrobiales bacterium (assembly GCA_043754645.1). GTDB lineage: Bacteria > Verrucomicrobiota > Verrucomicrobiia > Limisphaerales > CANJSG01 > CANJSG01. The sequence goes on from JAYUUX010000403.1 coordinate 8,646, forward strand.
TGGACGCGGTCTATCAAGACCTCGATAGGCATGTCGCCGGCCATCTTGAGAACTGGGTGGAAACTCGATCGATCAACTGCGCCTACGCCTATGAAGACGGCGCGCTGGCCACATTGACGAAGGCCCGGACGCTCGGAATCCAGGCGGCCTATGACCTCCCGATCGCCTATTGGCAGACGGTGAGGCGGCTCATGGACGAAGAGGCGCAACGGCTGCCGGAGTGGGAGCCAACCCTGGGGAGCACCCGCGATTCCGATGAGAAGTTCGCCCGCAAAACAGCTGAACTGGCGGCGGCGGATCACGTCATCTGCCCCAGCCAGTTCGTCCTCGACAGCATCCCGCCCGAACTGAGGACAGGCCGGAACTGCTTTGTGGCCGAGTTCGGATCGCCACCGCCGGCGCCCGCCCGCGACCCCCGGTCGGCCGGGAGGAGGATCCGGTTCCTCTTCGCCGGGTCGATGGGCCAACGCAAGGGATTGGCCGACCTGTTCGCGGCTTTTCGTTTGGTCCGACGGTCCGACGCCGAATTGGTCGTCATGGGATCTCCGCTGATGCCGATGGAGTTTTACCGCAAACACGGCGGAGACTTCACCTATGAGGCGCCGCGGCCCCACGCGGAAGTGCTCCGGCTCATGGATACCTGCGATGTGCTGGTCCTCCCCTCGATCGCCGAAGGCCGGGCCCTCGTGCAGCAGGAGGCGATGAGCCGCGGATTGCCTATCATCGTCACCCGTAATGCAGGCGGCGAAGATCTTGTCGTCGACGGCCAAACCGGGTTCCTTGTTCCCATGCGTTCACCGGAAGCGATTGCGGAAAAGGTCAACTGGGTGGCCGATCACGCCGATCAACTCCCGTGGATGGCGGAGTGCGCCCGCCAAAAGGCGGCATCGCTCTCATGGCAGGGCTATGGCGCCAAGATCTTGGAAGCGCTTTCAGGGCCGCCCGGCACCACCAGCGAATGACGACCGCACCAGCAATGAACCGCCCCGGACCCAGGCAAAACGCCAACCGCGTCCTGCCGGCCGTCGATGCGCCGGTCTCTCAGGACACGGCAGGGCAACCGGTCGAAGGAGTGATGCTGAATCTCACTCGCGGGTTGATCTGGGTGTATTTGATTCTTTGGATCGTCGAGGGATCGCTCCGCAAGTGGTATCTCGTCCCGTTCTCCGACGTCCTTCTGGTCGTCCGCGATCCAGTCGTCCTGCTGATCTACGTGTGCGCGGTTTCGTGCCGGACTCTCACCTTCAACCTGTTCACCGGCGCGGTGGTATTGCTGGGGATCCTGTCGATGATCGCCAGCGTCCTGGTCAATCCGACCGGCCTGGTCGTGGCGGCTTTCGGTTTCCGGGCCAACTTCCTCCACCTGCCCCTGATTTTCGTGATGGCCCGGGCCTTGCGCCCCTTGGACTTGAAACGGATGGCGTGGCTGCTCCTGATCCTGGCGCTTCCCATGGCCATGGTCATGGCCAAGCAATATCGCTCGGATATCGATGATTGGTGGAATCTGGGGGCGGGCGGCGGGCGAATGATCATTGTCTTGGACCGCAAGGTGCGCCCCTCCGGGTTGTTCAGCTTCGTCTCCGGGCCGATCATTTTCTACACCGCGACCGCCGCATTTCTGATGGCCGCGATCTCGTTACGAGGCTGGCTCAAATGGTGGATTGCCCTGCCGGCTGCGGCCGGCACGATTCTCGCCTGCGCCGTCGCAGGCAGTCGATCACTGCTCGGCGCCGTCGTCGTAACCCTGACGTGCTTCCTGATCGGCTGCGTCGCGTTTCCCCGAAGTCTGAAATACGTCGCCAAGCTTGCAGCCATCGGGCTCGGGCTTTTTCTGGTTGTCTCGACGTTTGCCGTGTTTCAAGAAGGCAGCTCCTCGACTGCGGACAGGTTCGTCGGTGCCACCCAGAACGAGGGCGGCCTATGGACAACGGTCTATGCCCGTCTGATCGCACCGGTCTTCGTGTCCGTGGGCTCCGTGTTCG
>JAYUUX010000404.1:0-2458 GCA_043754645.1 Verrucomicrobiales bacterium
CGGGCAATACGAGGACACATGCACCCCTTCGATGCGGATGCTGGCGGACGACGCGACGGTGAAAGAGCCGAAGCAGGATTTACCAAAAACTGAATGAAACACGGAGCCTCGGAATGAACGTAGAAACCTTCAAATACGACAATCGGATCGTCCGCGCGTTCGCGATCGCCACCATCGTCTGGGGCCTCGTGGGCTTCTCGGCCGGACTCCTCATCGCGGTCCAGCTCTTCTGGCCGGAGATGAACCTCAACCTGCAATACACCACGTTCGGCCGCCTTCGCCCGCTGCACACGAACGCCGTGATCTTCGCCTTCGTGGGCAACGCGATGTTCATGGGCATCTACTATTCGCTGCAAAGGCTCTGCAAGGCGCGGATGTTCAGCGACAAGCTCAGCTGGATCAATTTCTGGGGCTGGCAGGCGATCATCGTTTCGGCCGCCGTGACCCTCCCGCTTGGCCTGACGTCCTCCAAGGAATACGGCGAGCTTGAGTGGCCGATCGACATCGCCATCGCGCTGATCTGGGTGGCGTTCACGGTCAACCTGATGGGGACCATCCTGAAACGGCGCGAGAAGCACCTGTATGTCGCGATCTGGTTCTACATCGCGACGGCGCTGACGGTGGCGATGCTGCACATCGTCAACTCGATCTCCGTGCCCGCGAGTTTCTTCAAGAGCTACCCGATCTATGCCGGTGTGCAGGATGCGCTCGTCCAATGGTGGTATGCCCACAACGCCGTCGCCTTCTTCCTCACCACGCCGTTCCTCGGGCTGATGTATTACTTCCTGCCGAAGGCGGCGAACCGGCCGGTCTTCAGCTACCGCCTTTCGATCATCCATTTCTGGGGCCTGATCTTCATCTACATCTGGGCGGGCCCGCATCACCTCCTCTACACCGCGTTGCCCGACTGGGCGCAGTCGCTGGGGATGGTCTTCAGCGTGATGCTTGTGGCCCCGAGTTGGGGCGGCATGCTCAACGGCCTGCTCACGCTTCGCGGCGCATGGCACAAGCTCCGGGAAGAGCCGATGCTCAAGTTCATGGTGGTCGCCATCACGGCCTACGGCATGGCGACGCTTGAGGGGCCGATGCTTTCCATCAAGAGCGTCAACTCCCTGTCGCACTACACCGACTGGACCATCGCCCACGTCCACACCGGCGCGCTCGGGTGGAACGGATTCATCGCCTTCTCCATGCTCTACTGGCTGTTCCCGAAGATGTGGAACACCAGGCTGTATTCGATGAAGCTCGTGAACTGGCATTTCTGGCTCGGCATTCTGGGAATGATGTTCTACGCGATCCCGATCTACTGGAGCGGCATCACCCAGGGCCTGATGTGGAAGGAGTTCACGGAGGACGGCTTCATGAAGTATCCGAACTTCCTGGCCACGGTCCTCCAGTTGATCCCGATGTATAAGCTGCGCGCCATCGGCGGCGTCCTCTACATCGCGGGGGCGGTCATCATGACCTACAACCTTTGGAAGACGGCCAAGAGCGGCGTGTTTGAACCCGATACGGAGGCGCAGGCCGTTCCCCTCTCCGCCCAGACAGAACATGCCCACGCGGGCGTCCATGCACAGGGCAAGACGGCCTTCTGGCATCGTTTCATCGAGTCCAGGCCGCTTCTGATGACCCTTCTGGCGCTCTTGGCGGTGGCCATCGGCGGCCTTGTGGAGATCGTGCCGCTCTACCTCATCAAGGAAAACGTCCCCACCATCTCCTCGGTGAAGCCCTACACGCCGCTCGAAGTCCTCGGCCGCGACATTTATATCCGCGAAGGCTGCGTCGGCTGCCATTCGCAGATGATCCGCCCATTCCGCAGTGAGACGGAACGGTATGGCGAATACTCCAAGGCCGGCGAATTCGTCTACGACCACCCGTTCCTTTGGGGTTCCAAACGCACCGGGCCGGACCTGCACCGGATCGGCGGGAAGTATCCCGATGCCTGGCACTACAACCACATGGACGATCCCGGCACCACATCGCCCGGGTCGATCATGCCGCGTTACCCGTGGCTGTTGACCCAGAACATCGACACCAACTCGCTTCCTTCCCGCATCAAGGCGCTTCGCAAGGTTGGCGTCCCGTATCCTGCCGGCTACGAAAGCAGCCAGGCCCAGAAAGACCTCGATGCGCAGGCCGCCAAGGTCGTCGAGAACTTGAAGCTCGGCTTGATCAAGGGGAATCCGAGCAAGGAAATCATTGCGCTGACCGCCTACCTCCAGCGGCTCGGCACGGACATCAAGGGTTCGGAGGCGTCCACCGCGCCCAAGTGAAGTTTACCATGATAAAAAACGTCCTCAGCACCCTCGGCGGAGTGGAGAATTTCGGCATCGTCTCCATCTGCCTTTTCTTCACCGTCTTCATCACCGCCGTCCTCTGGGCCCTGTTCCAGCGGAAGTCCCTCGTCCAGCAAATGGCGATGCTCCCGCTCGATGGCGGCGAGTTGAAGAAAGGAGAT
>JAYUUX010000405.1:0-1760 GCA_043754645.1 Verrucomicrobiales bacterium
TGCTTCAATCCGAGCCATCTCGAATACGTCAACCCCGTCGTGCTCGGCCGCGCCCGCGCCAACAGCGACCGCCTCGGCGACACGGAACGCCGGAAGACGCTCGGGCTTTTGATCCACGGCGACGCGGCTTTCGCGGGCCAGGGCGTCTCGCAGGAAATCCTCAATCTCAGCCAGCTTCCGAACTACCGCACCGGTGGAACGCTCCACGTCATCGTCAACAACCAGGTCGGCTTCACCACGTCGCCCGAGGAAGCGCGCTCGACGATCTACTGCACCGACGTCGCGAAGATGCTCCACGTGCCGATCTTCCATGTGAACGGCGAAGACCCCGAAGCCGTCGCGCAGGTCGTCAGCCTTGCGATGGATTTCCGCGCCACCTTCCAGCGCGACGTCATCATCGACATCTACGGCTACCGTCGCCTTGGCCACAATGAAGCCGACGAGCCGGCCTTCACCCAACCGCTGCTCTACAAGCTGATCGAAAAGCGCAAGCCGGTCCGCGAAGGCTACCTGGATCACCTGCTCCAACTGGGAGGCATCACCCGCGAAGAAGCCGACAAGATCGCGGAGGAACGACGCCTGGCCCTCGAGGAATCGTTGGCGGAATCCAAACGCACCAAGCTTCCCAGCGAAGCCGCCACCGGCATCTGGGCCAACTACGTGGGCGGCCTCGACGTCACCGTTCCGGAAGCGACCACGTCGGTTCCAACCGACCGTCTCGCAGCGTTGCTCATCAAGGCCAGCGAAGTCCCGGCCGAGTTCACCCCGCACCCGAAGATCGCCAAGCTGCTGGATGGCCGCCGCGACATGGCCGCTGGGAAGGCACCGCTCGACTGGGCCTGCGGGGAAGCCCTCGCCTACGCGTCGCTTGCGACCGACGGTTTCCGCGTCCGCCTCACCGGCCAGGACTCGGGCCGCGGCACCTTCAGCCATCGCCACGCGGCGTTGCACGACGTCAACACCGGCAAGGTCCACATGCCGCTCCGCCACCTTTCGCCCACGCAGGGTGCGGTCGAAGTGCTTAACAGCCCGTTGAGCGAGATCGCCGTGCTCGGCTTCGAGTATGGCTACAGCCTCGAATGGCCGGACGGCCTCGTGATGTGGGAAGCGCAGTTCGGCGACTTCGTGAACGTCGCGCAGGTCATCTACGACCAGTTCATCAGCAGCGCGGAGAAGAAGTGGAAGCGCCTCAGCGGCGTCGTGATGATGCTCCCGCACGGCTACGAGGGCCAAGGCCCCGAACACTCCAGCGCCCGCTTGGAGCGCTTCCTCGCCACCTGCGCAGAGGACAACGTCCAAGTCGTCCAGCCTTCGACGCCCGCGCAGCTGTTCCATCTCCTGCGCCGCCAGGTCCTCCGCAAGATCCGCAAGCCGCTCGTCGTCATGACGCCCAAGAGCCTCTTGCGCCATCCCAAGGTCGTCTCGTCCTTCGAAGAGTTTTCCTCCGGCGGCTGGCAGCACATCCTCGGAGACAACTCCGTCGAACCGAAGGCCGTCCGCCACGTCCTCCTTTGCACGGGGAAGATCTTCTACGAACTCGATGCCCAGCGCGAAAAGCTCGGCCGCCGCGACATCGCGTTGCTCCGGGTCGAACAGCTCTATCCGCTCGCCGACCAGACGTTGCTCAACGCCCTCGCGCCCTTCGCGCCCGACGTTCCCGTCACGTGGGTGCAGGACGAACCGGAGAACATGGGCGCGTGGTATTCCATCCGCCTCCGCTTCGGAGACCTTCTTTCACGCACGCGCGTCTTCGGATGCGT
>JAYUUX010000406.1:0-2672 GCA_043754645.1 Verrucomicrobiales bacterium
CTGGCGACAATCCAATGCGTCTTCCGCGCGGTCAACTTGACCCGATATGGTCTGACTGCCAGCGACGACTTGGCGTTTACCCTGAAGGAATCCTTTCTCGCGAGCCCGGTCTTTGGTGAAGGGGTTCAAATCGCGAACGAATTGAAATATGACGGCGACAAGCCGGATTCCGCCCTCACGTTTACGGTCAACATGGTCCTCAAGCTGAAGCGGCCACTGAAGTTCTGATATGGAGTGGGTCAAAAAAAATCCCGTCATCGTCGCTGGATCCTCCGTCGCAGTCGTGCTTCTGGGATTGGCCTTGTGGTTCCTTGTTTCAAGCATGTCCGCCAGTTCGGAGGCGGAGTTGAAGCTGGCCGGATCCCTTGAGAGCCGGTCTGCACTGTGGAAAAGTTCGCCGTTTCCCAGCAGCGAAAACATTGAGGCCATTCAGAAGGACCAGGAGAGGGTGACGAAGTTCATGGAAAGTCTGCACGCGGTCATCCCCCAGATGCCGGCCTCCTACGATCTGGACGATCGGGCGTTCAAGACACTGCTCGAGAGGACGATTTCGGGCCTCTTTCTCGCCGCCACCAACTCGAAGACCGCCATCCAGCAGCCGAACTACTCGTTCAGCTTCTCGACGTTGCGGAAAAAGATGACGTTCCGCACGAATACCTACGACACGATCGCGATGCAGTTGGAGGATGTGAAGACGCTCCTCAACATCCTCTTCGACTCGAAAGTCAACACGCTGGAAGGAATCCGGCGGAGCAGTCTCACCCAGGACGAGGAGTCCGGTGGTCCCGACTATCTCTTCCTCAAGCCCCAGACCAACCAGTTCTCGATCATTACTCCCTACGAGATCCAGTTTCGCTGCTTCGGCACCGAACTTGAGAGTGTCATCCAGGGCCTGGTGAGTTCGTCCAATTGCATCGTCATCAAAAATATCAACATATCGCCTAGGGGATTTGCCCAGCAGAACCAGGCTGTGATTGATCTGATCCGGGACGCCGCCGCCGCAGGCCAGGCGTCGGTCGGGGCCGCCCAAGTCGCGGCGGTGGTGAAACCGGTGGCGGACACCTCCACCGAAGCCGGCCGCTACAATCCACGGGCGGCAGCACGGCAACCGTCGTTCGCCGCGGCCCCAGTCGGCGGCGGTCTTGGCGACACCAACAAGCCCGTCACAGTGCTTTCTGAAAAACCCCTCCGGGTGAGCATCCTCCTCGATATCGTCCGCACCCCGCGTCCCACGAAATAGTCATGGATTTCCTCAAGAAGCACTACGAGAAGATCATTCTGGGTGCGATCCTTCTCGGGCTCGCGATCGTTGCGGCGGCTTTGCCCATGGCCGTCGCCGACGTCCGCACCCAGATCCAGGAAAACGACGCCCCGCCCGCCACCAAGGCGGCCTATCAGCCGATCAACCTTTCCACGCAGGAAATGGCGCTGGCGAAGTTGAAGCTGGCGCCCAAGGTCAAGATCGTCGGCGAGAATCTCACCTTCAACCCGGTCCTCTGGGTCACGATGCCCAACGGGCAGCTCAAAAAAATCACTCCCGGCGAGCGCGGACCCGAAGCCCTCAAAGTCCTGAGAGTCGCCGAGATTCCGTTTTCAATCGAATTCATCCGGGTTGCCGCCAGCAGCTACCATTTCGTGATAACGACCAACATCGGCGCGAGCGGCAAACCCGAGAAGGCCGACCGTTATGTGCCCAACCGGATCGGTGAAAGGAGCCCCGGATCATTCTTCATCCTGAAGGCGATCAACGGGAAGCCGGAGGATCCGGATTCGTTTTCGCTGGAGTTGAACGGCACCAAGCAGGTGGTGACGGTGGCCAAAGGGATTCCCTTCCGCCGGATCCAGGAGTATGCCGTGGATCTCCGCTATGATCCCGAAAACAGGATATTCCGGGATCAGCGCGAAGGGGGAATCCTCCTCTTTGAGAACGACGCCTACAAAATCGTTGCCATGAATTCCGCGTTTATTAGATTCCAGTCACTCCTTACCGGTCGCCAGACTACCCTCCAGTTTCCCCCCTCCTCGATTCGTTGATTGATATGCGCCGCAACCCTACAACCCGGTCTATGTCCAAAATCCTTGCCGCGGCACTCGCCGCGATGATGTTCCAGACGCCTCCGCCCCTGCTCGCGCAGGCCCAGGGCGAAGGTGCCGCCACGGAAGAGGCGGTGCGCCGCCAGGAGGCGGCCAAGATCCTCAAGATCAAGCTTGCCGAAGCCAAGGCCGCCGAGAGGAAGGGCCAGACCCTCGAGGCGTCGCGTCTGTATCAGGAAGGCGTCGTCCAACTCGGCAAGCTGGGTGGCCAGACCGCCGGGATCGAATCCGAACGCGCGCAGTTGCTCCAAGGTTTCTCCGCCGTCGTCCTTACCCTGTCGAAGGAGGAAGAGAAACGGGGCAATCTCCAGGGCGCCGGCGAGCAGCTCAACCGGGCGCTTGCCGTCGATGGACGCAATCCGATCCTGCTTGAACAGAAGCGCCGGGTCGACCAGGCGATCGAGATGAGCCGGGGCCGTGTTCCCAGCACTGAAACCGTTTCCAGGGCCCCGAAAATCGCCGAAGAGAAAATCGACCTCAGCACCCGGGTCCAGAACGCCAAGTGGCTGTGGGAGGCCGGAAAAATCGATGAAGCAGAGGCCATCCTGGTCAAAGTCCTCGCCGAGGACCCCACCAAT
>JAYUUX010000407.1:0-2733 GCA_043754645.1 Verrucomicrobiales bacterium
AGAAGCTTGGAACTCTACCATGAAGCCGGATGCGCTGCGGCCCGGAGGGCCACGCTCCGAACGTTCAGGCAGGTCGGCCGGACATGAACGAGCCGATGCCCGCGGGAACCACGGCCAGACTGCACCGTAGTCCATCGTCGGTCCGCAACTGGCCAACCTTTTTGTCCGGCTGGATGCGGCCATCGACCTCGAAGGCATAAAGGCACCACCCGGACGGAAGTTTCACCCGTGCCCGCCACACCTTCGCGAGCTTTTCCATGGGCTGCCGGATCAGGGTCTTCCCGCCAAGTCCCGCCACCAGGGTCACCCGCCTTGCGGTCGCGCGGGCGAACTCAAACACCAGTTCTCCAGTCGTGCGGTCGACGTAATGCATAGGCGTTACGATGCACCACTTGTCGGATCGCGCTACCGGCTGATTGCCAAGAACTGTCGGATTCTTGTCCTCCCTGGAACCACATCAGGCAGAGCTCCACGCAATCCGCGCCAAATCAATTTAGCCTGTTCACCCGGACCAATCCGTTCGAAGATGCTTCCGTTTCCCGCGTCCAACCAATTCCACCATGAACCATCCTCACGACCTCCCCACCATCCTACCCGTCACGAACGCGATGCTGAATCGGCGGCGGTTCCTCCGCCAGTCGATCCTCGCCAGCAGCCTCGCGGCCATGAGCGCCCCGGCGTTCCTGCGCGGCGCGAACCTCAACAGCAAGGTCGACATCGCCGTCATCGGCGCAGGAGGCAAGGGCTCCAGCGACACCGACGAGGCGGCCAAGGCCGGCGGCAACATCGTGGCGCTTTGCGACGTCGACATGGGCACCCTGAACAAACGCGGCGAGAAATACCCCGGCGCCCGTAAGTTCCAGGACTACCGGAAACTCTTCTCCGAAATGGGCAAGAGCTTCGACGCCGTCATCGTCGCCACACCCGACCATCATCACGCCTGCGCGTCGGCAACGGCCATGCGCATGGGCAAACACGCCTTCGTCCAGAAACCCCTGACCCATTCCGTGTGGGAAGCCCGCCTGCTCCGCCGTCTGGCGAAGGAGAACAGGATCGCGACCCAGATGGGCAACCAGGGCAGCGCCGGCCCCGGTCTGCGCCGGGCGGTCGAAGTCATCCAGAAAGGCCTCATCGGCCAGGTCCGCGAACTCCACGTCTGGAGCAACCGCCCGATCTGGCCCCAGGGCCAGGCGCGCCCCACCGGCGAGAATCCGGTTCCAAGCAACGTTGATTGGGATGTCTGGGTCGGGCCGGCTCCCATGCGGCCGTTCGTCGAGAAGGCCTACCACACCTTCGCTTGGCGCGGCGTCCAGGACTTCGGCACCGGCGCGCTCGGCGACATGGCCTGCCATACCGTCAACATGCCGTTCCGCGCCCTGAAGCTCGGCTATCCCTCGTCCGTCGAATCCAAGAGCACCGGGATCAACGACGAGTCCTGGCCGTTGAGCTCCCAGATCCGTTTCGAGTTTCCCAAACGCGACGGTCTCGTTCCCTGTTCATTCACCTGGTATGACGGCAAGCCCGGCGCACCTGAAACCTTCCGTCCGCATGCGGACATCGTCGCGGACATCGTCGCGATGCCCAAATCCAAGGGAGTGCTCCCCGGTTCCGGCTGCCTGCTCATCGGCGACAAGGGCCGGCTCTTCGCCGCCGACGACTACGGCTCGACGTTCAACCTCCGTCTCAAGGACGAGAAGGAAATGGTCGCCGCCGAGAACCATCCGGCGGTCCGGGCCATCCCGGAGAACTATCCGAAGTCGCCCGGCCACTACGTGGAATGGATCCAAGCCTGCCAGGGCGGCAGCCCGGCCTACTCGAACTTCGAGATCGCGGCCTACCTCACCGAGATCATCCTGCTCGGCTGCGTCTCCATGCGCGCCGGCAAGAAGCTCGAATGGGATGGGCCGAAGATGAAGGCCAAGAACATCGACGTCTCCCGATTCGTGAAACGCGACTACCGCAAGGGCTGGGAAATCCCGGCCTAAGCATTCCGCTCGTCAACACTCCCCAAGTCTTCGACCGAAGGCTTGGGGAGTTTCCTTTTGTCCGCTTCCCTCGCGCTTCTTCGCATCCATCGCGGAAGATCCAGTTTTCATCCACGAAGGACCCCAACGACACGAAGCACCGCAAAGAACAGCCACTGGTTCTTCTGAAGACTCAGTGCCCTTCGTGCCCTTCGTGGATCAACTTGCGTGGCCTTCGGAAACCGCTTAGGCGACACGCGCCACGGCCTTGAAGGCCTCGCCCTCGTTCAGCGTGGGGCGCTCGGGCCGGCCCTTGTATTTGTAGACGAGCTCCATGTTGTCCAGGCCCATCAGCCACAGCATCGTGGCGTGGAGGTCATGGACATGGAGCCGGTCCTTCACGGCGCGCAGGCCAAGATCATCCGTCTCGCCGATCGCCTGTCCGCCCTTCACACCGCCACCGGCCATCCACATCGTGAAGCCCGTCGGGTTGTGGTCACGGCCATTGCCCTTCTCCGACATCGGCGTCCGGCCGAATTCCCCGCCCCACACGACGAGCGTCTCATCGAGCAGGCCGCGCGACTTGAGATCCTTGAGCAAACCCGCCACGGGGAGGTCCATCGAGCGGCAGAGGCTGCTGTGGTTCTTTTCGATGTTGTCGTGCGAGTCCCACTTGCTGCCCGCACCGTGGTAGAGCTGCACGAAGCGCACTCCGCGCTCGACCATGCGACGCGACAGGAGACACATGCGACCGAACGTCGCGGTTTCC
>JAYUUX010000408.1:0-2771 GCA_043754645.1 Verrucomicrobiales bacterium
GACGAATCCGAGCTGTAAGCCGCACCACACGCCATGCCGTCACTCGAACCCATTCCTGTCCCGCCGCACCTTCGGTGGCGCGAATTCCGCGTCCGCTTCCTGCCCGGGTTGACCACCTTCCTGCTGGCCGCGACGGCCGCCGTCATCTGGCAGCAACAGATCACCCCCCAGGGCCTCGTCGGCCAGGTGGAGATCCACCAAAGCGCCGTCGGTTCGCCGAAGAAGGGCGTCATCGCCGAAGTCCTCGTGGAGATGCACCAGAGAGTCAGCGCCGGAGATCCGATCGCCGTGATCGAGATCGCCAGCCCGGATTTCGTCGAATCCTACCGCGGCCTGATCGGTGCCGAAACCGACCTGCTCAAGAGCAACTTCGCCCCCATCCGTCCGCAGCAGCAGATGTTGATCGACTACGAACGCCTCCGGCTCGACGCGCTCGTGCTCCAGGCGCAGGTCGCCGTGGCCAAGGTCCAACTCGCCGAAGCCGAGAACGAACTCCTCCGCAGCAGGGAACTCGCGGCCAACAAGATCATCTCCGCCTCCGAGTTTGAGCGCTTCACCGCCCTGCGCGACGCCCGCAAGACCCAGGTGACCGAACTGACCGCCCTCGTGGCCGAGTCGTTCAACGCCGCCAAGGAAGCCATGCCCATCAAGGAAGGCATGACCCCGAATTCACGCTCGGAAGCGATGGCCGCGGCCATGGTCTACCAGGACAAGAAGCTCCGCTACGTCGACGCGGAGTTCGGCAAGCTCATCATCCGCGCGCCGGCCGACGGATTCATCGGCCAGATCCACCGCCGCAAGGGCGACGTGGTCGACACCGACCTGCCCGTGGCCACGATCAACACCGCTTTGGGAAACACCGTCATCGGGTTCGCACGCCAGCCCCTGCGCGAAATGCCCACCGTGGGAATGGAGGTCGAAGTCCGTGCCCGGTCGAAGAAACGTCCCTCCGTCATCGGCAAAGTCCGCTCGGTCGGCAGCCAACTGGAAGCGATCAACCCCGTCCTGTTGCCGATGTCCGCGAGCGACAGGAAGAACCCCGAACTCGCCCTGCCCTTCCTCGTCGACATCCCGAAGGAACTCCACGTCCTCCCCGGCGAGACGGTCGACATCTTCCTCACGCCGTTGAAGCACTGACCGGCGGTGGCTTCAAGGTCGGGCAGTGCATCTTGCCTGCCCAAGGCGCTTCCGCCGTGAACGCCCGGTCAGGGGACCGGGCCTACAAAGCCAAGAAAATTTACGGGGGGCTGTAGGCCGCGCGCCCTCACGCGGCGGGGTGCGAACCTTTTTCGACGGGCTGTCAGGAATTCGGCACGGGGCAGGCTGGAATCCCGCCCTACCTTGGACCGCTTCGTTCCGCTTCAGGTCGGTTTGGCCGGCGAGGTCTTCACCGCCTCCGTGCACCGCGGGCAGATGCCAGGGTAAGCCGCATCAACTCCGATGTCCGAAGCGGGTTCCCAATGCCAGCAGCGTTCGCATTTCACGTAGCCGAACTCCTGGCAGTGGCGGACTACGACGGCTTCGTCCGATGCATCGCCCGGCGGACGTTCGCCGACGCGGATATGAGACACGTTGAGAATCTCGGCCAACTCCGCCGGATGACGCTTCGCAGCCGCCTGTTCGGCAACGGGAAGATTCAAGAAGACAACCGCCTCAAGCGCCTTGCCGATGACCTTCGCCTGGCGCTTCTGCTCCAACGCTGGAAACGCCTTTTCGCGGATGGAGAAGAGCGATTTCCAGTCGGCCAACTCGGCGTCGGACAGACGATTGGTCGTCGGGACCCACACGCTCTCGTGCACGCTCGTCGTGGGTTTGCCCGGGATCGCTTCCCACGCTTCATCCGCCGTGAACGCCAGCATCGGGCTGAGCATCTGCGCCATGCCGCTGACGATGCGATGCAGCGCCGTCTGGGTGCTGCGGCGGCGCGGTGAGTTCGCGGCGTCGGTGTAGAGACGGTCCTTCACCACGTCGTGGTAGATGGAGGAAAGCTGCACGGCCACGAACTGGCTGAGCTTCTGGTAGACGTTGTGGAACTCGTAGGTGTCGTAGGCCGCCTTCACCTCGGCTTCGAGCGTGGCGAACTCGCTGAGGATCCAGCGGTCGAGGCCGGTCAACTTGTCGTCGGCCACGCCGTGGCCAGACGTAGTAGAACCGGCGCCCTCGCCGGTTGCAGTGCTCCGGGCGCCCTCGCCCGGAGTGGCCCCAGCAGGCGAGGGCGCCTGCTGCACGGGATCACAGGCGGGGGCGCCTGTGCCACCGCCGCCGGCTGGATCGAAATCGTAGAGGTTCGAGAGCTGGTAACGCAGGCAGTTGCGGATGTTGCGGTAGGTCTCGCCGACCTTCTTGAGCCGCTCTTCGCTGACAACGATGTCGCTGCGGTAGTCCTGCGATGCGACCCACAGCCGGATGACATCCGCGCCGTAATCCTTCACGAAGCGGTCGGCCGTCTGCGGCTTCTGGTAGCCGCCCTGCCCTTGCTTCGACTTGGAGATCTTCTCGCGGTCCTCATCGACCATGAAACCGTGGGTCAGCACGGTCTTGAACGGCGCCGAGCCGTTGCCCGCGAGCGAAAGCAGCAGCGACGACTGGAACCAACCGCGATGCTGGTCGGAGCCTTCGAGGTAGACGTCGGCCTGCCACGGCAATGCCGAATGACCAATGCCTAAGGCCGAATGCTGAAGCTCCGGGCGGGTCATCAGAACTGCACGGCTAGAACTGCCGGAGTCGATCCAAACGTCGAGCGTGTCGGATGACTTCGAGGCGGGCATGGG
>JAYUUX010000409.1:0-5316 GCA_043754645.1 Verrucomicrobiales bacterium
TATGCCGTCGGGCCGCTGGCCGGGCAGAACGGCATAGGAGAAGGATTCATAGGCGAGAACATTTGCTGATGCATCTTGGGCCGCCGCCGTGATCACAGCTGTGACAAGGAGGGTAACGGAAATTTTTTGCATAGGGGTCATCTTTGCTGGCGACGGGTTTTGTCGTCCGCTTTTCGGTTGATCGGTTGGTTCGTTGGGAACGGTCGTTGGTGTGGGCGGCTTTCAAGTTGGCATCGTCTCGGCAACCTGGGAGAGAAGGCTCTCCGGCCATATGGTCGAAAAAACCGGCCAGTTTTGACGGCAGGCCCTAGTTGGCCCATTCCCGCGCCATCTCATCGAGCTTCACCGTCGGCACGTCGCCATCGAACGAAACAACGCGGTAGCGCAGCTTCAACGGTTGGTCGGGTTTCAATTCCAGCGGAGCCGCCGCATGGATGCACGGGTTCAACATTCCGATCGGAGCGAGGTTGTGCCACAGCGACGGCGGGTTCCCGGGATGGTTCAGAACGGCCACACCGCCGCGTCCTTCTGGAAGGTCGAGCGAGTAGGCATACCACGGACGGTCCGGCCAACCGGTGGCGGGTTTGTCGTGTTTCGGCGCGGGGTGCCGTGCGACACCGGCTGGTTCGTGGGCGACGATTCCGGGTGACTTGCGCGTGCGAACGCAGAAGCCGCTGAAGGCTCCGATCGGCAGCGTGGTGTTGGTCCGGGGCGTGAGCTGGAAGTCGAGGTCGAGGACGTTGAGCCCGTTGCGTTGCGAGGCTCGTGCATTCAACTGCTCGCTCATCAGGACGGTTTCGCGCGCAATCCACTCGTTGTGGGCCGTGAATGCGCCGGGCGGCCCCGGTTTCACGTCACGGTTCAGGATCCTGCGATCCTCGATCGGTGCCAGAGCGCCCCAACCCCAGAAATCAGATGGGACGGCCCCCTGCATGTTGACCCAGGCAAAGAAGACTCCGCGATGGTGGGGATGGTCGTCGGGTCCAACATCGGTCACGACCAATCCCTTGGGCGTGGTGAAAGGATGGAAGTAGGCCGCGCGTCCCGATTTGGAGGGGGATCCTTCGGGCTTTTCGCGGAGATATCGGGTGGCTTCCTTGCCTTCAGCGGTGCGGACGATGACCGCCTTGGCGGTGGTCTCGATGACCATGGGGATGCTGCCTGCCGCATGTGCTTTCGCGGCGAGCAAAACGAGCGCTGCGAGTGAAATCAGACGGGATGCCATAGGGGAAAACTAGCCGCTGAGCAGGCCGCCTTCGAGCCGTATCTCTGGCCGAATCCGGACTGAAACCGGCCAGTTTCACCGGCTCAGGTCCTGACGGAACGCTCTTGGAGCATCACCAGCCATGCGCCTGAAGAACCGGCTGAAGTGGGACGCGTCTGCGAAGCCGAGTTCGAAACCGATCTCGGAAACCGTCATCGTGGAGTGGGCGAGCAAGCGCCGGGCTTCCAGGACGAGTCGTTCCTCGATCAGCCGTCTCGGGGTCTTGCCCACTTCTCGGCGCAGCGTCTCCGTGAGGCTGCGAACGGGCACCGCGAGATCACGGGCATAGTCCGCCGTTTCCTTGGTCCGGCGAAATCCTTCTTCCAACGCGGCAAAGAATCGCCTGACAAGGAGACGGTCGGGGTGGCTTAGGGTCGCTTCCGTTGGACGAGGGAGAAGGCGCGTGGCCTCCAGGAGGATGCGCTCGATCAATACCCGGAGTATCCCCTGGCTCCGGTCCGTCGTGCGGCGGTATTCGGTTTCGAGCTCGCGGAACCAGCGGGTGAAACCGGCCCCATCCGTCGCCGACAGTGCGATCCGCGGGACGGGAGCGTTTCCGAAGAAGAGCGGCAGGTCATGGAGGAAATGACCCTCCTCGGATTTGCCCGGCCACCAGTCGGAGCTGAACGCCATGATCTCGCCCCTGACGGAATCATCCACTTCCCAGCCATGCACCTGACCGGGTGAAACAAAGATCAGTTGATTGTCCGTGAACGGAACCGGTTCGAAGTCGCAGTGGCAGATTCCCCGGCCCTGCCGCATGAAGAAGACCTCGTAGAAGTGATGCCGATGGATCGAGCGACGGTCAGGCCAGCGTGCGACCTCGTCCTCGAAACGGCCGCTGAAGAGGAATGGATCCTTGTCCCGCAACGCCAGTGGGTCGTCGATCGCGAGATACGGAATGGCCTTGTCGGCACTTCGCGGAGGGCGGGCCGGCTGTTCGGGGGCCGGGCCCGGGGTGGCGCGGGTGGAAACCTTTTTTGCCGTGGACTGTTCCGGGACGTCTCTCACGGCGCCGAACCTATCACGAACAGGTGCCCGGTGGAATCCCTGGCCGTTGCCGGAGGCATCGTCCGATCGGTCACCTTCCTGGCTGGACGCCGATGTAGGGCAGCGTCGTTCCGTCGCCTCGCTTGATCTCGCGTGTGACCCCGCCTCGGGTCTCGCGGATCAGCACCGCGAAAGGATCCCCGCTGTAGCAGACCTCGTTGAAGAAGGCGAAGACGGCCGAGTCTTTGGTCACGAACAGCGGAGCCAGTTTTCCCGCCGTGGTCGTGTAGCTGAAGTTGCCCAGCACTTCACTGCGGGCCGAGCTGAGGCTTTCAAGCAAGGTTCCACCGCGTTCGGTCTTGTAGCCGAGGATCCACAGGTCGCCGGCTTCGTTCGTGAGGTGGGTGCCGTCGTTCTCGATGTTCAGCTGGCGGGCCCAGGCCTTTTGCCGGCGCAGCTTGAGCCCGTGCGTGACGAAGTCCTCCATGAACAGCTCGGAGCCTTCGGCCTTGGCGGTGAACGTGAGTGTGCAGTCCGAGACGCTTCGCATCACCACCGTGCGACGGGTATCGATCTCGATGCCCCCGTGAACGTGGCTCAGGTGCTCGAACACGACGATCGGCGAGACTCCGTCGCCCAGTCGGAGGTCCGGCTTGATGCCCTTGCCGTAGTTGATCATGCCGCCAAGCCCGACGATTCGCCGAACCGGTCCCCGGATCAGCACAGTTGAGCGGAGGTTGTAGCTGCCTGGCAGAAAGACGGTGGTCGCGCCTGAGTCGAACGCCTTCTGAAAGGCTTCCGAGGAGTCCTTGTTGCCGGTGGGGTCGGCGCCAAAATCGTCCACGTTCGCCCAAGTCGCAGGGGCATCGAATGGAACGTCCGGTGTCTCCTTCACGGGCAGCCTCAGTGAACCGGATCCGGAATTGAATGGGCTGGTGGACTTGTGCGACGCGTATTCCCGGATCTCCGGGCCAAGGCTGCCGGGCTTGTCCGCGCCCGAGACGCGAAATGCGGCCGCGAAATCGGGCGTTGAGACATCGCCCAAAGCGCGGCCGTAGCCGGTGGTGGCCACATCGCGGATAAACATGCGACCGCCGTTGTAGTTGATGATCGCGGGAGCGTTCGAGGCGTAGCCGCGACCCGTGAACCGTGAATCGATCAACGTCAGAACCCCGTAGCTCCGGACCGCCGGAACCGCATTGTCGCTGATGAGCCCGCGCACGCTCACGCTCTGGCCCGCGTTGTCCAAGCCGAACTCCGTCTGCCCTCGCAGCGTCACATGCTCCAGCGTCTGGCCGTTCACCGAGTGGGCCGTGGCGATGCCTTTGCGGAAACCGATCACCTCGCAGTTCTTCACCAGCAAGGGACCGTTCATGTCGCGGTGCTCGAGATCCAGGCCGGTCACGCCGCTTCCCGGGGATGCGATGAACCGGCAGTCGCGGACGGCTCCGGAGTTGTTCGAATAGAACTGGAGGCTGGTGGCTCCGGGGTTGTTGGTCCCGACGTCGAAGGTCAGGTCCTCGACGTAGTTGTGGAACCAGTCGGCCGACCCGAAGCCGCCGCACCACATGATGGCTTGGGGTTTGGCGGCGTTGGTAAAGGTGCCGTCCTTCAACTTCAATGTGGCGAGGTCCCGATGCTGGCCGCGAAGGATGGTGAAGCCCCAGTTGTCGCGGTCGTTCCACTTCTTCGGCCACGTGAGCGTGCGGCTGACAAGGTAGGTGCCCTTTGGGAAATAGATTGCGCGGTGATGCCCGACGTTTTCGTTCAGCGCCCGCTGTAACGCGGCGGTGTCGTCGGTGATCCCGTCTCCCTTGGCGGAGTAGGGTGCTTGGGTGACGTCGATGACGAACGATGTCGGGGGATAGGGTTGCACCGCAGCGGCGGAAGTCGGTTGTGCGGAAAGGTTGGTTGTCGCGTTGCAAAGCGCGTAGGCGATCGTGATCAAGGCGGAGAAACGCCGGGCGGAGGTTGTCACGGCGGGAAGCTGGCACACGCCGGACAGGCGTGCAGAGATTTGTTGAAACGATTCAGTGGCGAGATCCGCCGTCCGGTTCGTCAGAGGCGGAGGAACAGCTTCTTCTGGTAAAGGAAACGGAGGAACAGGAACGCGAGCACCATGCCGACGAGGGCGACGACGAGGTCGCCGAAGCCCTTCGTGACATTGGTCTCGAAGAACGCCCGGACATCGCCTCCAACGAATCGTCCGGCCACGGAACGGAATCCTCCGACTAGCGTGTTCGCCAAGTAGATCGTGATGGCGTTGCAGCCGAACCACACGAAGGGCATGCACCACCAGCGCCATTGCTTCACGTCGATGACCCAGTAGAAGGCGGCCAGAAGAATGGCGCTGTAGCCGCCGGCCACGAGAACGAACGACGAGGACCAGAGCTTCTTCACGACGGGGAATTGCAGGTTCCAGAGCCAGCCCAGCAGCACCGCGCCAACGCCGAAACTGACAAGGTAGATGAGCTTCCACTTGTCGCAGAAGTGGCGGCTGCGGATGAGCAGGCCCGCAAAGATGCCGAGCAGGCAGGTGCCGATCGCGGGGATGGTGCTCAGGAGGCCTTCGGGGTCGTAGTAGCGGTCGTATTTTTTGCCGGGGAGGAACTGGAGGTCGACGTGGTTGGCGAGGTTGTAGCCGGGCTCGAACTTGCCGGTGACGTAGTTCGTCGTGGCGTCGAACTGCTGCCTTGCGAACGCGATGGCCGGGCTGTTCTTCACGGACGACGGATTGGTAGCCGAGTTCAGCGCTTTGACGGCGGCGGCGTTGCCGGCTTTCTCAGCCAGTTCGATGAGCGGCTTGTCGGCAAGTTGGATGTCGCGGATGGGAATGAAGGTCATCAACGCCCAGTAGCCAATCAGGATCCCGGCGCAAATGACGACGAGCTGTTTGGGTTTGAAGAAGAGGAACAGGATCGCGGCCGCGCCGTAGCAGAGCGTGATGCGGTTGAGCACGCCGAGCAGCCGCATGTCGGGCCAGACATTCCTGAAGCCGCCGGAGTAGAGGAAGGCGATGGCGAAGAGCAGCAGCGCGCGCCGGATGACTCGTTTCAGCGCCG
>JAYUUX010000410.1:0-3575 GCA_043754645.1 Verrucomicrobiales bacterium
TCCAGCGATCCGAACTTCCGTCCCGTCGACCTCGAGTTCGCCCCGGACGGATCGCTCTACTTCCTCGACTGGCACAATGCGCTCATCGGCCACATGCAGCACAACGCGCGCGACCCGAACCGCGATTCCGACCATGGCCGCATCTACCGCATCACCTATCCGGGCCGTCCGCTCGTGAAGCCCGCCAAGGTCGCCGGATCCACCACGGCCGAGCTGTTCGAAAACCTCAAACTGCCGGAATACCGCTCGCGCTACCGCACACGCCGCGAACTCCGGGGCCGTCCGGCCAAGGAAGTGGTCCCCGCCGTCAAGGCCTGGGCCGCCAAGCTCGACAAGGCCGATCCGCGCTACGAACACCACCTTGCCGAGGCGTTGTGGGTTACGTGGGCCCAGAACAAGCCGGACGTCGCGCTCATCAAACAACTGCTCGGCGCCAAGAACCACCAGGCCCGTGCCGCCGCCGTGAACGTCCTCCGGTTCTCGACCCACCAAATCCCGGAGGCCATCACCCTGCTGACCCGCGCTGCGAACGACTTCAACGGGCGCGTCCGACTGGAAGCCATCGTCGCCGCTTCGTGGCTCGACAATGCCGACGGCGCCAAGGTCGTCCTCGAAGCCCTGAAGCATCCCCTCGACCGTTGGATGGGACCCGTGACGAAGCAGATCCTGGAATACACCCTGAAGGATGACGTCGCTGCCTTGAAGGCCGGAGGAAAACTGGCGCTCGCCGACAATCCGAACGCCCGCGCCTACCTCGACGGCAAATACAAGATCGGCTCCGCGCCGCCGCCGCCCGAACTCCAGGTCTTCGGTCCGACCAAGCCGCTCGCCGCCGAGGACCTCCGCATCTACAACCTCGGCCGCGAGGTCTTCAACCGCGACGCCCATTGCGCCACCTGCCATCAGGCGAACGGGCAGGGCGTGAAGGACATCTATCCGCCGCTGACCGCCAAGAACAACCCGTGGCTCAGGGACGACGACCGCCTCATCAAGATCGCGCTGAAGGGTCTCTGGGGCCCCATCGAAGTCGCCGGCCAGCGCTATGATCCATCGAAGGGCGTGCCACCGATGCCCGGCTTTGGCGTCTTCCTCAACGACGAGGAACTGGCCGCCGTCCTCACCTATGTGCGCCAGTCCTACGGCAACGACCTGCCCGCCATCAGCAAGGAACAGGTCTCCAAGCTCCGCGAGCAGACCAAGGCCCGCGACGACTTCTACACCGTGGAAGAGATCATGAAGGACCACCCCATCCCCGGTTGGGAGAAATGGGGCAAGGGAGCGAAGCCGACCAACGCCTTCGAGTGATGAACGGAGTCTCGGGAATCGTAGGCCGTTGGCCTGGGCCGAGCCGCCTCGATGGTTCGCTGACAAAACGACGAGCCGTCGAGGCACCGCTTTCGGAGCGCGGCCCTCTGGGCCGCAGCGGCTCCAGACCCGCGTTCGTCTCACGAACCTTCGGACGCCTTGGCTCCGGTTGTGTCCGCTGCGGCCTGGAAGGCCGCGCTCCGTTCCGTCGGGCCGGTGCTCTTGGAAGGCTTCGTCCTGCCTGCCTTGGGCCGACGGTAGATTTAGGATCCTCTGTTTAAATCGATTCACATGAAGTTATCCGCCTCCGCATCCATCGCTTCATGCCTCTTGGCGTTCAGTCTTTGCGCCGCAGACACCGCCGCGCCGTTCCCGAAGCAGCCGCAGGTCCCGTATCTCGGCGTCGAGGAGAGCCGCAAGCTCATCCAATTGCCGGAAGGCTACCGGTTGGAGCCGGTGCTCACGGAGCCGATCATCAAGGAGCCCGTGGCCATCGCCTTCGATGGCAACGGCCGGATGTTCGTGGCCGAGATGCGGACCTACATGCAGGAGATCGACGGCAAGAATGAGCACGATCCCGTCAGCCGCGTCTCCATGCACTGGTCGTCTAAGGGCGACGGCGTCTATGACAGGCACAGCGTCTTCGCGGACAAGCTGGTTCTCCCGCGCATGATCCTGCCCGTCGATGGCGGGGTGCTGATCAACGAGACGGACACGCAGGACATCTACCTCTACTGCGACACGGACGGCGACGGCGTGTCGGATACGCGGCAGCTCGTCTTTGCCGGCGGTCGGCGCGGCGGGAACCTGGAGCACCAGCAGAGCGGTCTGATCTGGGCGATGGATAACTGGCTTTACTCGACCTACAACGCATGGCGCCTGCGGTTGAAGGGGACCAACATGCTCAGGGAGTCCACGGCGCCGAACGGCGGGCAGTGGGGCCTGACCCAGGACGACTACGGCAAACCTTGGTTCGTGAACGCGGGTGGCGAACGTGGTCCGCTGAACTTCCAGCAGCCGATCGTCTACGGCGCCTTCAACGTCGCTGACCAGTTTGCGCCGGGCTTCGCCGAGGTTTGGCCGCTGGTGCCGATTCCCGATGTGCAGGGTGGCCCGGTTCGTTTCCGGCCGGTCGAGAAGACGCTCAACCACTTCACCGCTACCTGCGGCGGGGAGATCTATCGCGGCGACCGGCTGCCTGCCGAGCTGCGCGGGAACCTGTTCTTCGGCGAACCCGTGGGACGTCTCATCCGGCGGGCGAAGGTCGACGTGCGTGATGGAGTCAGCGTGCTGAGCAATC
The DNA here is from genome assembly GCA_043754645.1 of Verrucomicrobiales bacterium. GTDB lineage: Bacteria > Verrucomicrobiota > Verrucomicrobiia > Limisphaerales > CANJSG01 > CANJSG01. The sequence continues at coordinate 2,606 of JAYUUX010000410.1, forward strand.
CCCATGAGAAGTCGGAGTTCATCCGTTCGTCCGATCCGAACTTCCGCCCGGTCAACATGGCCACCGCGCCGGACGGCTCGCTCTACATCGTCGACATGTATCGGGGCATCATCCAGGAGGGCAACTGGGTCCGCGAAGGCTCCTACCTGCGGAAGGTGGTCCAGCAATACGGACTCGACCAGAACGCGGGCCGTGGACGCATCTGGCGCCTAACCCATAAGGATTTCAATCCCGGCCCCCAGCCCAGGCTGCTCGACGAATCCGCCGTCCAACTCGTCGGTCGTTTGGAACATCCCAACGGCTGGTGGCGTGATGCGGCGCAGAAGCTTCTCGTCCTTCGCAACGATCCTTCCGCCGTTGTTCCGCTGAAGGCGATGGCGCGCTCAAACCCGAACCACCTGGCCCGCCTGCACGCGCTGTGGACGCTCGAAGGCATGGACGCGTTGGACCCTGTGATTGTCCGCGAGAAGCTGAAGGACGAGCATCCACAGCTTCGTGTCGGCGCGATCCGGGTGGCCGAGACGTTGATCAAACAGGGAGACGCCACGTTGAACGCCGACATCCGGGCGATGGTTTCCGACAAGGATCCCAACGTCGTGATCCAGGCGATGATGACCGCGAGCCTCCTGAAGTGGCCGGACGCAAAGGCCTTCGTCGAACGGACGGCATCGGCTTCGTCGTCGCGCGGTGTGATCGAGATCGGCTCGCAGCTCTACCGTCCGCCGGCATTGCCGTCCGGCATCAGGATGAGCGCCCCTGAGCGCAAGTTGGTCAGGCAAGGCGAGGCGATCTACAAGGAGTTGTGCTTCTCCTGCCACGGCCCGGACGGGAAGGGAACGCCGATGGAGGGTGCGCCGCCGGGCACGACCATCGCGCCATCCTTTGCCGGTTCCAAGACGGTGAATGGCGCGGCCGAGGGCATGATCAAGGTCATCCTTCACGGCTTGACCGGCCCGGTTAACGGCAAGAC
>JAYUUX010000411.1:0-3678 GCA_043754645.1 Verrucomicrobiales bacterium
TCGTCGGCCTCGATGTGCTTCCGGGCATGGGCACTGAGCTCCACGCCAAGGTCTGCTGGATGAATCAGCGTCCGTTGCAGCGCGGAAAAAAGTATTTCCTCAAGCACGCCACGCAGAGCGTCCAGGCCGTGGTCACTTCGATCGACAGCCGGATCAACATCAACAACTACGATGTGCAGCCCGAACCGGCTGAACTGGCTTTGAACGACATCGGCGAGATCCGCATCAAGACCGCCAAGCCGCTGATATATGATGGCTACGCCACCAACCGTCTGACCGGTTCCTTCATCCTCATTGAGCAGGGCACCAACGCCACCGTCGCCGCCGGAATGCTCCAGCCGCCGCTCGAAGCGGTGAAGCCCGAGTATAACGACTTCGCGATATGATCGAGCAGTTCCTCACGCCGGAGTTTGGTTTCTACGTCCTCGCCGGATTCGCCGCGCAGATGATCGACGGCGCCTTGGGCATGGCCTACGGAGTGACGGCCACCAGCATCCTGATCGGGGCCGGCGTGCCGCCCGTGGCGGCCAGCGCCACCGTGCACGCGGCGGAATGCGTCACCACCGGCGCGTCCGCCCTGTCCCACCATGCCTTCGGCAATGTCAGCAAGACTCTCTTCCGGCGGCTGCTGATCCCGGGAGTCATCGGCGCCGCCATCGGCGCCTACATCCTGACATCGCTGCCCGGCGACAAGCTCAAGCCCTACATCGCCGGATATCTCCTGATCATGGGCCTGGTGATCATCCGCAAGGCGTTCCGCGCACCCGGCAACAAGGAGGTCACCACGCATCTCAGCCCGTTGGCCTTCTTCGGCGCGATGGTCGACGCGATCGGCGGCGGCGGTTGGGGCCCGATCGTGGCCTCCAACCTCATCGCCCGCGGGAACGCCATGCGCGAAGCCATCGGCAGCGTCAACGCGGTGGAGTTCTTCGTCACGCTGTCCTCCTCCATCGTCTTCATTCTGACGCTCGGCCTGACCCACTGGCCGATCATCGCGGGTCTTGCTCTGGGAGGTGTGATCGCCGCCCCGTTCGGCGCCTGGGCCTGCAAGAAGGTTCCGCACAAGCCGTTCATGATCCTCGTCGGCCTGCTGATCATCGGGCTGAGCATCCGGACGATTTACCGTTCGTTCAACTGAAGGGCGAAGGTTTCGCGTGCTCAAAGTCTACGCATACTCCGGATGTTCGATGTGCAAGAGCGCGCTCAAGTTCCTCAAGGAACGCAAGGTTCCCCATGAGGTATTCGGCATCCGGGAAACGCCGCCGACCAAGGCCGAACTGAAACGGATGCTCGCCGTTTACGGCGGCGACATCCGAAGGCTTTTTAACACGTCGGGACAGGACTACCGCGCGCTCGGTCTCGGGCCGAAGCTCGACGCCATGAGCGTGGACGAAGCGCTGGGCCTGCTCGCGACGAACGGGAACCTGGTGAAGCGGCCGTTCGTGGTGGCCAGGGATGGAGGGTTGGTAGGTTTCAAGCCGGAGGAATGGGAACGGTTTGTCGGGTGATCTTGGATTTTACGGCAGCTACATAATTCCTTAACACAAGCGCGGCAGCTTCGGGTCATGAAGCTGAACCGATTGAATCCTACGCAAGGAAAGTCACCGACGGTCTTGCAGTTCGTTTTGGCGGCCGCTCTCTTCGCCGTTGGATCCATCCAGGCGCACGAGGGCCATGGTGGTTCCCTTGATCCGGACTTCCCCGTGATCGGGTTGCTGGCTCAAACCGGTCCAGCTCAGGCGACGACAGCCGCCGCTCCGATCAACCAGATCAGCGTGACGATCGCCGACGACAAGCGCGTCATCCGCGCGAACGGCATTCCCGACCACGCGCCCGGCCAGTTCCCCAGCCGCGGCAATCCCAACCGCATCTCCGCGCAGAACTACGCGCTCGAAGTTCCGTTGAAGCCGGTCGCCGCCAATGGACCGACGAGGACCGGTCCGGCTTGGTTCGGCATCGCGGTGAACGGAGTTCCCTTCGAGGCGGGCACGGCCGAACTCTGGAGCCAGGACTGGAGGTATGAAGCCATCGGCGGCTCGATGAATCTCGGGCTCGACCAGCATCTGGCCCATGTCCAACCGACCGGGGCTTATCACTACCATGGTTTGCCGAAAGGCCTGCTCGATCGGCTCGGTGACGATGGGAAGAAGATGGTTCTCGTGGGTTGGGCCGGCGACGGCTACCCGATCTATTCGTCATTCGCCTATTCGGACGCTTCGAATGCGGCGAGCGGCGTGAAGAAGCTCAAGTCGAGCTATCGCCTGAAGACCGGCAAACGTCCGGAGAAACCCGACGGCCCCGGCGGAAGTTTCGACGGGGCGTTCACGGCCGACTACGAGTTTGTCAAAGGCAGCGGTGACCTCGACGAGTTCAACGGGCGCACGGGCGTGACGCCCGAGTTTCCGCAGGGCACCTACTACTACGCGTTGACCGCGGAGTTCCCGTTCATCGCCCGTCAATGGCGCGGCGTGCCGGATCCGACGTTTCTCCGCAAGGGCGGTCCGCCCGGTGGCAAGAAGGGCGGCAAGCGCGGTGGCCCTCCGGGTGGACCGGGTGGCGGACGTCCGGGCGGCCCGGGCCCTGATCGGCAAAAATCATTCTAGTGGCGCCTATGAAAACTGTCCTGAACACAGTGGCGCTGCTTGCGATGCTGGTCGGCTCCAGCCAGGCCCACATGATCGGCGATGAATCGCACGATGGCGGTTTCATCCATGCGTCGTCTGCGCCGGATCCCTTGGAGAGGGCCAGGGTCCGTTTGATGGCTGCGGCATCGGTCCCAGCGGCGTCGGCTTCGAGTTTGATCCAAGGCGTGTTCGGCGCATTCCCCGGCAAAGTCAGGACGCGGACGGACGGGCATTTCCTCCACGTCGAGTCCGATGGTTTGCCCGATCACGGCATGATGATCGGCATCACGGCGTGGCAGCGGCAGGTGCCACTGCCGCAGGCTTACGCCGGCGACAACGCATGGCGGATCCCTCTTCGTCCGGTGCCGGCCGCAACGCCGGTCTCCATCAAGGGACGCTTCCTGCGCGGTGCCGTTGCGTTGGCGGTAAATGGCATTCCTATCTTCAACCCGCAGAACAATCGCGGGGAGCTTTCCCAGGAGATCGGCGAACTCGACCAATGGGGAGGCCACTGCGGCCGAGCGGATGATTATCATTACCACGCCGCGCCGTTTCATCTTGAAGCGGTCGTTGGCAAGGGCAAGCCCATCGCCTACGCGCTCGATGGTTATCCGATCTACGGTTCCACAGGCCCGGATGGAAAGCCCGTCGACGAGAAGTCGCTCGATGCGTTGCGCGGCAAGGTCGGTTCCAATGGCCAATACGCCTACTACGGCAGCACGAAGTATCCCTACGTCATGGGCGGATTCCACGGCGTGGTCGTTGAGAAGGAAGGCCAGGTCGATCCCCAGCCACGGGCCCAGACCGTCCGCGAGGCGGGCGCGCCATTGCGCGGTGCGAAGATCACGGGCTTCACCGCGAAGGAGAACAAAAGCTTCAGCCTGACCTACGTGGTCGGTGGAGAAACCCGGTCGATCAACTACGTGGTCAACGCGGACAAGTCCGTCAAATTCGACTTCGTGGACGGGCGCGGCCAGACAACGACACAGATCTATACGCCTCGTCGGGGCGGTGGCGGGAATCGGCCTCCGGGTGAACCGAAGGGAAGTGGCGG
>JAYUUX010000412.1:0-3412 GCA_043754645.1 Verrucomicrobiales bacterium
GCCCGGCCCGACAAGCAGGTCGTCGACATCGACGGCGACGGCTCGTTCCTCATGAACGTCCAGGAGCTCGCCACCGCCAAGGTCGAGCACATCGCGGCCAAGGCGATCATCCTGAACAACCAGCACCTCGGCATGGTGGTGCAGTGGGAGGACAACTTCTTCGGCGGCAACCGCGGGCATACCTACCTCGGCGATCCCACCGACCGCCAGCACGTCTATCCTGACTACGTGAAGGTCTGTAACAGCTTCGACATCCCGTGCGAACGCGTGGTCTACCGCAAGGACCTGCGCGCCGCGTTGGAGCGCATGCTGGCGTCCGAGACGGCCTACGTCCTCGACGTTGTCACGCCCTACACCGAGCACGTGCTGCCCTTCATCCCGGCCGGCCGCACCGTCGCCGACATGATCTGGTAATCCGCCGGACCGTGAATCTTTCAAACGCCCGCGGCCTTCCGGTTGCGGGCGTTTTCTTTTCACTGGCCAGCCGATGGGCTCGGTCCGGTCTTGGCAACCGGGAGCTCTGCGTTAGCGTTCGCTCCATGTTGTTTCGTTTCTGCGCGCTGTTTGCGGCCGTGTCGTTCACCGCCGGCGCTGCCCAGATCAATTTCAACTGGTCGACCTACCCGCTCGGCCAGGCACCGACCAATTTCACCAGCCGCCTCTCCGGAGGTGGCGCGGCCGGTGACTGGAAACTCGTCAATGTCGAGGTTCCGTCGCTGCTGGCTCCGATCAATCCGAACGCGCCGGTCCCGAAGCGCGCCGTGCTCGCCCAGCTTTCCACCGACAAGACCGACGAACGCTTTCCGCTGCTTGTCTACGAGGGCGAGACGTTCAAGGACTTCACGCTGAAGACCCGCTTCAAGACCGTCTCAGGCGTGGAGGAGCAGATGGCCGGCATCGCCTTCCGCTTCGTCGACGAGAAGAACTACTACGTGATCCGGGCGAGTTCGCTCGGCAACAATCTCCGGTTCTACAAGTTCGTGAACGGCCAACGCAGCGCGCCCATCGGACCGGAGATTCCGATCCCGGCCGGCGTCTGGCACCAGCTGACGATCGAGGCCAAGGGCAACGAACTGCGCTTTCTCCTGAACGACAAGGAGGCCATGCCGGTGTTGACGGACAACTCGTTTCCCGCGGGCAAATTCGGCTTCTGGACCAAGTCCGATTCGGTCTCCCATTTCGTCGACACGACCATCACCTACAAGCCCGTGGAGCCCGAGACCCAGGTCGCCGTGCGGCAGATCATGAAGGCCCGGCCCAAGTCGCTGCTCGGTCTCAAGCTGTTCGCCTACGACGGATCCGGCACCAATTCATGCAGGATCATCGCCAGCGACAAGGAGTCCGAAGTCGGCCAGCCCGGCGGTGCCCCGGAGTTGGATGTGCTCAGGCGCGAGAAGAACTACTTCGCGAAGGGCAAGGAGCGCTGTGAGGTCACCCTCCCGATCCGGGACCGCAATGGCGAAGTCATCGCGGCCGCGCGCCTCGTCATGCCCACGTTCTTCGGGCAGACCGAGAAGAACGCGCTCGAACGCGCGATGCCCATCCGCGGTGAATTGGAGCTGTTGATCCAGGCCTCGCGCGACTTGGAGTAGGGCGACTCCGGATTCTGCCCCAAGCGGGCTTGCGCTTCTTCAGCGTGTGGTCGGGAAAAGGAATTCCAACGCCCGCCAGACCCGTTGCCGCCAATAGAACTCGTTGTGCTGCGCGCTGCCGCCTTCCTTCTGCTTGTCCGGCGCATAGCCCAGAGCGGCCATTTCCGCCTCCGTGAAGAACTTGTCGTCAGATATCCGCAGTCGACGTAGCTGATGGCCCGTGGCGACTTCTTCTCACTCCTCGTCGATGAAGACCGGCGTCAGGTCGAGCCGGTGCTTCTTCCGGTCGTAGAAGTTCATGAACCGGTTGGACACGACCATGACCGGGTTGTCGCTCATCCAACGCTCGCGGGTGAAGGTGACATCGAACTCTCCCAACGCCTTGAGCTCACTCCGCCGGTAGCGGAACTGTGGCCAATTGAAAATCGGGTCCACTAGGTTCACCCGCTGGCCGAAGTTGCCGTCGAAAGGTCTCACACCATTGACTCCTTGGATCTCGAGCATGCCCAGGTTGGAGATGTGGGGAAGGGTCACCTCACTGGTCAGCTCCCAGAAGACTTCATGGGGTGGCTTGCCCATCGCTTTTCGGGCCGACGCCGGGACGAACTTGAAGGCCTTGAATCCCGCCGCCTCGACCCGCTTCCGTTCCTCGTCGGTCACCAGCATCCACCCCTGCCAGTGCCAGAGCATCCTCCAGTTCTTTGGGAGATTGTTCTTCAGGATGACAATCTGGCCGTTCTCGTCCCGGCGTGCCTGACAGTCTACACCCTTGGCATGGCGGAGAAGGACATACTCCGTCTGCTCAATGTCTGAATCGGAATAGTTCCTACCCTTGACGTAGCCATAGGTGCCCAGCGGGACTCCATTGAACGATTTCACCAACCCGCAGCTTTTGCAGTAGCCTACGATCTCGTCGATCAAGGCAATCCCCTCCTGCTCGTCTTCCCAGGCCAGCAGTTCCAGGGTTCCTGTCCGCGTTTCCGCTGCGCAAATCTTCTCCAAGCCCTCACGCTGTTCCGGTGTCAGCCCCCACTTGAGGATCGTCAGTTGCACTCGAATTCTCATTGGGTGCGGGAGTCTGTTTCCTAGCGCCCTCTCGGCAACAGGAATTCCAACGCCCGCCAGACCCGTTGCCGCCAATAGAACTCGTTGTGCTGCGCCCTGCCGGCTTCCTTCTGCTTGTCCGGCGCGTAACCCAGGGCCGCCATTTCCGCCTCGGTGAAGAACTTGTCGTCGACGAAGGTCCTGAGGTCCACGCCGTCGACGTAGCCGATACCTTTCAGGCGTTCGGCGACGTCCGCCGTGTCCTTGCGACCGTCGTCCGAGCGGCCCGCCTTGATCCCGCTGTCGAGGTAGAACCGGACGGGCTTCTTCGGGCCGGAATAGGTTCCCAGCACGTCTTCGAGGAAGTGCCGCTTCTCGACCCAGAACGAACTGGAAAGCCCCGCCGCTCCGCCAAAGACGTCCGGCCGTTCCCACGCCAACGCCACGGAGCACAAGCCGCCCATCGACGATCCCAGCACCGCCGTGTCCTTCGGGCCAGGCAGCGTGCGGAACCCGCGGTCGATGGCGGGCTTCAGTTCGTCGATCAGGAACCGGCTGTAAGCGTCGAAGGGCGCCCGAGCGGCGGTGTTGGTCCGAGGCCCGGCGTATTCGTCGAAGCGCTTCGGCGAATTGTCGACCGCCACCATGATGACGGGCCGCATCCGCCCTTCGGCGATGAGCTTCTCCGCCGCCTTGTCGATGTTCCACGGCCCCCAGCCAAACGCGACGCCCGGTCCGGCCGAGCTGAAGACGTTCTGGCCATCGTGCAGGTAGAG
>JAYUUX010000413.1:0-4048 GCA_043754645.1 Verrucomicrobiales bacterium
GTTGGTCGCGTGGTCCGCGATCCGCTCGAGGCTCTTGGACACCACCATGAGATTCAGCGCCCGCGTGATGGTCGTGGGCTTCTCGATCATGTAGCTGGCCAGCTCGCGATGAAGCTGCTTGTTGATCGCATCCACGTCCTTGTCGCGGGGAACAATGGCCCGGGCCTTCTCCGCATCGCCGGTCACGAATGCGTCAATGGCGTCGCGCAGCATTTCCAAGCCGGTCTGGGCCATCCGGGGGATGTCGACATAGGGCTTGAGCTGGGGTTCCTGGCTTAGCTCCAGCCCGCGGCGGCAGATGGTCGTCGCCTCGTCGCCCACGCGTTCGAGATTCTGGGAGATCTTCATTGCGACGGTGATCAGGCGAAGGTCTTTCGCCAAGGGCGCCTTGGACAGAAGCGTGATGGCCATCGCGTCGATGTCCTTCTCCAACTCGTCGAGGATCGAGTCGTCCTCGACCACGGCGCGGGCAAGGTCGTCGTCCCGATCAACAAGCGCCCGGATGCTTCGCGCGACCGCGCTGTCCGCACGGCTGGCCATGGTGAGCAGCGTTTCCTTGAGGCTTGCGAGATCCTGTTCGAAGTGGGTCATGGGAGGGGAGAATTCAAAATTTTGAATTGGAAATTAGAAACTCAGCACTCAACCGAAGCGGCCGGTGACATAGTCCTCGGTGCGCTTGTTCGCCGGGTTGGTGAAGATCTTCGACGTCAGGTCATATTCGACCAGCTCGCCGATGTAGAAGAAGGCCGTGTAGTCGGAGATGCGCGTGGCCTGCTGCATGTTGTGCGTCACGATCACGATGGTGAACTCCTTCTTCAGGTCGAGGATCAGTTCCTCGACCTTGGCCGTGGCGATCGGATCAAGCGCGCTGGCGGGCTCGTCCATGAGGATGATCTCGGGCCGGATGGCGATGGTCCGGGCGATGCACAACCGCTGCTGCTGGCCGCCGGAAAGCCCGAGCGCGCTCGACTGCAAACGGTCCTTCACCTCGTCCCACAGCGCCGCGCCGCGCAGGCTCTTTTCCACGACCTCGTCGAGCGTCGCCTTGTCCTTCGTCCCGTGAAGGCGAAGCGCGTAGGCGATGTTCTCGTAGATGGACTTGGGGAACGGGTTCGACCTCTGGAAGACCATCCCCACGCGTTTACGGAGTTCGATGACGTCGATGTCCTTGGCGTAGATGTCCTCGCCGCCGATCCGGCATTCGCCCGTGATCTTCACGCTGTCGATCAGGTCGTTCATCCGGTTGAAGCACCGGAGGAAGGTGGACTTGCCGCAACCGGACGGCCCGATGAAGGCCGTCACGAGCTTTTCCTTGATCGTGATGTCGACGCCCTTGAGCGCCCGGGAGGTTCCGTAGAACAGGTCCAGGTTCTTCGTGGCGATCAGCGGCTGCGCCGACTCCTGCTCGGCGGTGGCCGAAGTGGATGAGGCGTTGGAAGAAAGGGTGATGGCGGCCATGAAAGGATCGTTCAATGCCCGGCCCGCATCGCACGGCGCATCCGGGCGCGGGCGATGATGGCGAAGGCGTTCAGGGAAAAGGTCAGGAGCAACAGGACTAGCACGGTGGCGTAGAGGATCGGGCGTGTCTTCTCGATGTCGGGCGACTGGGTCGAAAGGACGAAGACGTGGTAACCGAGGTCCATGAACTGGTCGCTCAGGCGCGTCGGCAGGTCGGCCATGAAGTAGGCGGCACCGGTGAAGAGGATGGGCGCCACTTCGCCGGCCGCACGGCTGATCGCGAGGATGGCGCCGGTCAGGATGCCGGGCAGCGCGTTGGGCACGACGATCTTGACGATGGTCTGGAGCTTGGTCGCCCCCATGGCGAGGCTGGCTTCACGCAGGCCCGGAGCGATCGCCTTCAGCGCTTCCTCGGTCGCAACAATAACGACGGGGAGCGTCATCACGGCCAGCGTGAGGGATGCCCAGAGGACCGTCGGCTTGCCGAACTCCGGCGAGGCCGCCCCCGTGAGCAGGTCGATGTTCTTGCCGAAGAAATTGATGAAGAACCCGACGCCGAAGAGGCCGAAGACGATGCTGGGAACGCCCGCGAGGTTGTTGATCGCGGCGCGGATGACCCGGGTGTAGCCCGAACCGCTCCGGGCGTATTCGGTCAGGTAGACCGCCGTGATCACGCCGATGGGGATGACGAAAATGGTCATCACCATGACGCGGATCGTGGTGCCGATGATCATCGGCAGGACGGCGGCGGATTTGACGTCGAAGAAGTCCTTCTCCGGGATCGTGGACACGAACCTCCAGGAAAGGTTCTCGAGCCCGTTGATCGCGATGTTGCCGACGATGATCACGAGGATCACCAGGATCAGGGCCGTGGCGAGCAGGGTGACGCCCGACCAGAGGGCGGACCCGTAGTCGACCGTGGTCCTCACAAACCGGCGGCCCGTGGGAGTAGCGGACTTGGTGCTCACTTCTTTCCTTCCACGCGGTTCTTGAGGCGGTTGATGACGACGTCGCCGATGAGGTTGGTCACGAAGGTCACCGCGAAGAGTAGAGTGCCGAGCATGAAGAGGACCTGGTAGTGGTGGCCTCCGGACACCGCCTCGGCCATCTCCGCCGCGATGGTGGTCGTGATGCTGCGGGCCGAGTCGAAGATGTTCCAGCCCATGACCGGCGCGGAGCAGACCATGAGGACGATCATCGTCTCGCCGATGGCGCGGCCAAACCCGAGGACCACCGCGGCGAATACTCCCGGCATGGCCGCCGGCAGGACGATGTCCCAGGCCGTCTTCCACTTCGAGACCCCGAGAGCCAGCGCGGCCTGGACATAGCTCTGCGGCACGCTTGTGAGAGCATCCTCGGCGATCGAGAAAACCAGCGGGATCACCGCAAATCCAAGGGCGATCCCGGCCACGAACGAGTTCAACCGCGTCTCATATCCAAACAACCCCTGGAGAAAGCTTGCCATGACGATCAGGGCGAATACGCCGATGACGACGCTCGGAATACCCGACATGAGTTCGATGCCCGGCTTTACCAGCTCCCGAACCCGGGGCGACGCAAGTTGGGAGACGTAGATTGCGGCGCCGAGCGCGAGCGGCACCGCGAACAGAAGACCGATGAGCGTGGTCTTCAAACTGCCGATGAAGAGGGGAACGATGTTGTATTTGTGGATGTTTCCCACCGGCTGCCAGATGTATTCCGGCTCGCTGTAACCGGTCCATTGGTAGGGGCCGACGAGGTAACGCCACTCGGCCGTATTGACCTTGGCGTCCTTGTCCCGGCCAAACGCCGTGTTCTTCTCCTTGAAGCTCTCCTCACGGATCTCCATGAGCAATTGCATGGTGTCCTTGAGCTGGAGCGCCAGCAGCTCCCGGACGCCGGGAAGGTCGGACGGCTTCAATCCCGGCACATTCTTCATGACGCGCGCGGCGGCTTTCTCGATATCGGCAGGGCAATGTCTGGCGAGCTTGGCGCGGATCTCTTCCGGCTCGACCTTAAGTTTCTCGGCGAGGTCGGCGGGGGAAAGGTCCTTCAGCTCCTTGGTCAACTCGCGGCCGAACCGGGCCAGCTTGTCCTCGAGATCGCCCCTGGTGATCCGGAGATAGGCGAAGAGTTCAACGGCGGTCCGCTTCTCCAAGTCGGACGCCGGCAACGCGTCTTCGATCGCGGCGGCGTTCGAATCACCGGTGAAGACCGGCCAAGCCTCGCGTCCGATGAAAACAAAGATCAGGAAGATCAGGGCGATCGTGGACGAGGCGACGAGGTAGATGAACTTCTCGGCGATCCACTCCATCGGACGAGCCTTGTGGCCCCGGTGGATGCCCATCCAGCCGGCCGAACGGCGCGCGTTGTCAGGCTGGTTGTTCATCAGGAAATCAGAATAGGGAGGGCGGATGCCCGTTGCCAAACGACATTTGTGCAACGGCGCATCCGCCCAGGGTAGTCAGTCGCAGGAGGAACCGTGACTGAAAGCGGTTTCGATTATTTGGAACGCAGGTTGGCGGGCAGCGGGAAATAGCCGGATTCCTTGACGACCTTCTGGCCTTCATCGCTGCGGATCCATTTCAGGTAGCCGCTGATCTCGCCCTTG
>JAYUUX010000414.1:0-5079 GCA_043754645.1 Verrucomicrobiales bacterium
GGGCGATGGTGAAGTCGTAGGTGCGCTCGTCGCCCTGCACGCCGACGCTGCGGACGGGCAGCAGCACGGCGAAGGTCTGCCACGTCTTGTAGTAGAGCCCGCTGGCCTTCATCTCCTCGACGACGATGGCGTCGGCGTTGCGGAGGATCGAGCACTTGGATTCGCTGACTTCGCCGAGGATGCGGACGGCGAGGCCGGGGCCGGGGAAGGGCTGGCGGAAGACGATTTCCTTGGGCAGGCCGAGTTCGAGCCCGAGCTGGCGGACCTCGTCCTTGAAGAGGCACTTCAACGGCTCGACCAGCGCGAACTTCATGTTCTTCGGGAGGCCGCCCACGTTGTGGTGGCTCTTGATCATCGAGGCGGGGTTGCCGTCGATGGGCACGGACTCGATCACGTCGGGATAGAGCGTGCCCTGGGCGAGGAACTTGGCCTTGCCGGCGCGTTTGGTGGCGGCCTGGAAGACGTCGATGAAGGTTTTGCCGATGACCTTCCGCTTCTTCTCGGGGTCGGTGACCTTCTTGAGCTTCCTCAGGAAGAGCGCGGAGGCGTCCTCATACTGCAGCTTGAGTTTGAAGTTGCGACCGAAGACCTCCTGCACGACCTCGGCTTCTCGGGCGCGGAGCAGGCCGTTGTTGACGAAGATGCAGGTGAGTTGGTCGCCGATGGCGCGGTGGAGCAATGCCGCCGCCACGCTGGAATCGACGCCGCCGGACAGGCCGAGGATGACCTTCTCCTTGCCGACCTGCGCGCGGATTTCGGCGACGGATTGGTCGAGGTAGCTCCGCATCGTCCAGCTCTTGCCGCAGTGGCAGATCCCGTGGACGAAGTTGGAGATGATCTCCTTGCCCTTGGGCGTATGGACGACTTCGGGGTGGAACTGGATTCCGAACAGCTTCTTCGTGGCGTGCTCGATCGCGGCGTAGTCGGAGTTGTCGGTGGTTCCCACGACGACGAAGTCCTTCGGCAGGCGGGTGATCTTGTCACCGTGCGAATTCCAGACCTGGAGCTGGTCGGGGACGTGTTTGAAAAGAGCGCAGGCCTTGTCGATGACCGTCAGCGTGCCCTTGCCGTATTCGCGCTTCGGGCCCTTTTCGACCTTGCCGCCGAGGAAATGGGCGAGGAGTTGGACGCCGTAGCAGACGCCGAGGATGGGAAGGCCGAGCTTGAAGATCGCCTTGTCGGGCAGGGGCGCATTGGGCGCGTAGACGCTGCTGGGGCCGCCGGAGAGGATGATGCCCTTCGGGTTCAGCTTGGCGATTTCGGCGGCCGGCGTGTTGTAGCGCACGATCGTCGAGTAGACGTTGCACTCGCGCACGCGGCGGGCGATGACCTGGGTGTATTGCGATCCGAAATCAAGAATGACGATCTGTTCGTTCATGGGCGGTGAAGCAAAGCGGAGTTTCTGCCGTTCGCACCGGGGATTTGCCAGCGGATTTTGTGGCGGAAGGCGGAAAAGAAACTTTGCCGCAAGGAAGCCCTACTGGGTGACGGCTTTGACGGTTCCAGTCTTCGGATCGTAGTCGAGACGGATGCCGTAGGGCGCCTTGGGGAGTTCGCGTATGTGGCCGAGCTTCACCAGTTCGTTCAGGTCGCTCGGGTAACGATCCTCCGCTTCATGGAACAGCATGATCGCCTGCTTCAGCACGGACACGTCGATCGTCTTCACCGCCGTCTGCTGGCCCTTGGCCACCGCGCCCAGGTAGTCGACGGGGGCGGTCAGCGGGTTGCCCGAAGTGTTGTTTGAGATCGCGGCATTGAAGGACTGGGGCGTCGTCGCAGACTCCTTGGCTGGTTCCTTCTTGCCGCAGCCAATCATGGCAACTGCGGCGGCGATGACGGCGAGGGAGCGAAGTGGATTCATGACGGGACCGTAAGTCGGTCGCAGCATCCGCCAAGCGGGAAAACGAGAAGGAGGTGGGCCGAGTCGCGCTGCGACTCGGAGTCCAGCCGCAGCGCGGCTGGACCCACCGGGAGGTAAAACGGGCAGGGGATCAGCCGACGAACTTCCGGATGATGGTGCAGGCGTTGTGGCCGCCGAAACCGAAGCTGTTGTTCACGGCCACGTCGATCTTCATCGGCCGCGGCGTGTGCGGGATGCAGTCGAGGTCGCAGGCCGGGTCCGGATTGTCGAGGTTCAGCGTGGGCGGGGCGATCTGGCTTTCGATGGCCTTGCAGCACATGGCGAGTTCCACCGAACCGGCGGCGCCGAGCATGTGGCCGGTCGCGCCCTTGGTGGAGCTGACGGCGAACTTCTTGGCGTGGTCACCGAAGACCCGTTTCACGGCCATCACTTCGCACATGTCGCCCGCAGGCGTGCTGGTGGCGTGGCAGTTGACGTAGTCGACGTCGGTCGGGTTGAGGCGGCCGTTGCGCAGAGCCATCTGGATGCAGCGCGCCGCGCCGTCGCCTTCAGGATCGGGCGAGGTCATATGGTTCGCGTCCGCCGTGTTGCCGTAACCGACGAGTTCGGCGTAGATGCGGGCACCGCGGGCTTTGGCGTGTTCCAGTTCTTCCAGTGCGAGGACGCAGGCGCCTTCGCCCATGACGAATCCGTCGCGGTCGCGGTCGAACGGGCGGCTGGATTTCTGGGGTTCCGCATTGCGGGTGCTCATGGCGCGCATGGCGGAGAAGCCGCTCATTCCCATGGGAACGATCGTGGCTTCGGTGCCGCCGGCGAACATGACCTGCGCGTCGCCCATCTTGATCGTGCGCCACGCCTCTCCGATGGCGTGGTTGGCCGTGGCGCAGGCGGAGCAGGTGGCCAGGTTTGGGCCGCGCAGCTTGTGGTAGAGCGAGAACATCCCGGACGCCATGTTCAGGATCAGCATCGGGATCATGAACGGCGACACCCGGCCCGGGCCTTTTGCCAACAGGATCTTGTGCTGTTCCTCCACAGTGTAGAGGCCGCCGATGCCGGACCCGATGAAGCATCCGATCTGCGTCGTGTCCTCCTTCGACAGGTCGAGCCCGGAATCCTGGATCGCCTGCCATCCGGCGTAGACGCCGAAGTGGGTGAAACGATCCGTCCGCCGGACCTCCTTCGCGTTCGGGAAAGCAGGAACGGGGTCGAAGTTCTTCACCTCGGCCGCGATCTGGCAGTCGTAGCCCGTCGTGTCGAACTGGGTGACGCGGTCGATGCCGCACACGCCGGCGAGGACGTTTTTCCAGAACGAATCGATGTCGTGCCCGAGGGCGCCGACGATTCCTATGCCTGTGACGACGACTCTGCGGTCTGCGATGCTTCCTGCCATAAAATCAAACGGGGCAGCCGGGCCGGTTGCCCGCTGCCCCGGTGAAAATCGTGTGACGGTTACTTCCCAAGCTCCTCGACGTATTTGATCACGTCGCCGACGGTCTGGAGCTTCTCCGCCTGTTCATCGGGGATCTCCATGCCGAACTCCTCTTCGAGGGCCATGACGAGCTCGACGGTGTCGAGCGAATCGGCGCCGAGATCCTCGATGAACTTGGCTTCGGGGGTGACTTGGTCGGCCTTCACGCCAAGCTGTTCTACGATGATATCCTTGACGCGCTGTTCTGTGGGTTTCTCTGACATGATGTTCGGTTAGTTAGGTTGCGGGAGTGATTAGGCGACGACCTACCCAGCGTCAAGGGTGCTTTTCCTTGCCGCGGGATTGTTACCCCCATACTTCCGCCTCGCGCAACTGGCGCAGGAGCAGTCCTTCGAGCGACGTGTCGGACGTGCAGGTGAAGAAGTGGACGCCGCGTTTGCTGCAGAACTCGGCCAACTCGGCCCGGAACGCGTCCACCGTCGCCTGGTAGTGCTTCAGGCGGAACTTGCCGAAGGTGACCTCCTGCTGGGAACCGGTCTCGGAATCCACCAGCCGCAGGTCGCCGAAGGTCGTGGGCGCGACCTCCTCCGGTGCGAGGATCTGGATGGCGTTGACCTGGAACCCGCGCGAGACCAGTGCCTTCAGGCCGTCCTCGTAGCCGGCCGGATCGAGGAAGTCGCTGAGGACGATGGCCACGCCGGTCTGGCGGGCTTCCATGGCGGCGCGTTTCAGCGAGCCGTTCAGGTCGGCGGCGCCTCCGGCCGTCAGCGAGGACAGCAGTGAGAAGTATTGCATGGTCGACTTCTTGCCGCGCACGGAACGCAAGGCCCCGGCGGCGGTGTTTTCGCGGGACGGATCGGTTGCGGCCTTGGGTTCCCCGACCATCTCGATGGCCTTGCGGTTGCCGACGGTCGGGAAGGGCACGATCGAAACGCGGTCGAACCCGCAGAGGGCCACGTAGCCGATGGCGGCCGCCACGCGCCGGGCGAAGTCGAACTTGGTCGGATCGCCGAAGTTCATCGACTCGGAGGAATCGAGGAAGATGCGGACGGGCAGCTCGCGTTCCTCTTCGTAGAGTTTGAGGAACAGGCGGTCCAAGCGTCCGAAGAGGTTCCAGTCGAGATACCGGAAGTCGTCGCCGAGGACGTAGTTGCGATGGTCCGCAAACTCGACGGACAAGCCCCGGGCCTTGCTCCGCCGCTCGCCCTTGGAGTTCGACTTCGTGCGCCGCGCGGCCAGGAGTTGGAACTGCTCAAGGCGACGGAGGAGTTCGGGAGGGAGGAGGGGGGTGGACATCGGTGCCTTATTGCGAATCCATCGCCGCCCGGGGGTCCGGGCGACCGTCTCGGCCTACATCCGTGCCACGGCCCCTTCCTTCGGCAGTTCCTTGAGGATGCTGGCGATGACGTGGTCGGTGGTGATGCCTTCGGCGTCGGCCTCGAAGTTGAGGATGAGGCGATGGCGCAGGACGGCGGGTGCCACCACAACGATGTCGTCGATGCTGACGTTGTAACGGCCTTCAGTCAGTGCGCGAACCTTGGCCGCCAGAAGGAGGCATTGGCCACCCCGCGGGCTGCTGCCGAAACGCAGATACTGGTTTGTCACCGGCGCGGCCGTCTCGGACTTGGGATGCGTGGCCAGCACGAGGCGGACGGCGAAATCCTTCACATGCGACGCGACGGGCACTTGTCGGACGAGCTGCTGGAAGTCGATCAATGTCGCGCCGTCCATGATCTTCTCGATGGTCGCCTTGTGGCCTTCCGTGGTGCGCGTGAGGATTTCCGAGAGG
>JAYUUX010000415.1:0-6201 GCA_043754645.1 Verrucomicrobiales bacterium
AGGACGTGACGCTCTGCTCGTAGCTGTTGCGGAAGTTGTGGCCGAAGATCTTCACGGCCGAGCCGTCGGGATTCATGCGCGCCGCGAAGCCGCCGATCCAGACGTGGCCATCGTCGCTCTTCTGCCCGGCGATCTCCGTTGGTTTCCAGCCGAGATTGGCCTGGCCGGGATCGTAGGCGCTGCCGATGCGGAAGGTCTTGCCCGACTTGTCGGTGAACATCGCGCCGCAGTTGCCGCTGTTGAAATAATACTGGCCGTCCGGTCCCACGGTGATGCTGTGGATCGTATGGTCGTGGATGCGGGCGTTGAAGCCGGTGAGGAGCACCTCGCGCTTGTCGACGGCGGGATCGAACTTCATGTCCCGGTTCACGTCCGTGTAGACGACGACGTCCGGGGCCATGGAGACGATGACCTTGTTGTCGATCACCGCCACGCCCATCGGGGCGAGGAGGAACGGCTCCTGGACGAAGGTCCAGGACTTGTCGGCCTTGCCGTCGCCGTCGGTGTCTTCCATCACGACGATGCGGTCGCCCTCGGGTTGGCGTTTCTGGTGGCTGCGGTAGTTGATGCCCTCGGCGACCCAGAGGCGGCCGTCCTTGTCGAAGTCGAAATTCGTCGGGTTCCGCAGCATCGGCGACGAGGCGAAGACGGTGACCTCGAGCTTGGGATCAGCGGTCTTGAGCAGCGTCGTCGGCACGATGGTTTCGGCGGCGTGGAGGCCTCCGAGCGTGCAGAGCGAGGCACAGGAGAAGAGTGTGAGCGCTTTCATGGATTGGTGAGTCGCGGGAATTTCGCTGAGTCATCCAACGGAAAGCAATCCTGCATCGGCAAGGAAGAGGATGAAGCGCAGAAGACGCGAACAAAGCAGAAGCGAACGAGGGCTAGTTTGAAACCGGCTTCCGGCTCCGGAGGAGTCGCCTGTTTACAGGCACATGGCCACATCGTGATCCCAAGCTCCGTAGGAGCCACCCCCAAGAGGCCGCTCCCACGGAGCTTGGGAAGATCGGAGATGCTGGTGCTATAGACAGGTCGGCCCTACGGGCCTGCGCATCAGCGTTTCCCGAACTTCTTTCGGCCGCCCTTCCCATAACTTGTCGACTTGGTGGGCGCGGCGCTGGCGCCGCCGGATGAACCTCCCATCCGGTTCTTCAGCTCCTTGATCTGGTCGCGGAGCATGGCGGCCTTCTCGAACTCGAGGTTGTTCGAGGCTTCGATCATTTCGCCCTCCAGTTCGCGGATGGTTTCCGTGAGGTCGAAGTTGCCTCCGGCGTCGTTGATGACCGCCTTGCTGTCGAATTCGTGGGCGCGGGTGCTGAGGCTTTCCTCCACGGCGCGGATGACGCTGCGGGGCGTGATGCCGTGCTCGGCGTTGTAGGCGAGCTGCTTCTTGCGCCGATAGTCCGAGGTGGCCAGAAGCTTCTGGATGCTCTGGGTCATCACGTCGGCGTAGAGGATGACCTTGCCGTGGAGATGGCGCGCGGCGCGGCCGGCGGTCTGGATGAGGCTGGTGGCGCTGCGGAGGTAGCCTTCCTTGTCGGCATCGAGGATGGCGACGAGGGAAACCTCCGGCAGGTCGAGGCCTTCGCGGAGGAGGTTGATGCCGACGAGCACGTCGAACTCGCCCTTGCGGAGCGCTCGGAGGATCTCGACGCGCTCGATGGCGTCGATCTCGCTGTGGAGGTAGCGGACGTTGACGCCGAGGTCGCGGAGGTAGTCGGTGAGTTCCTCGGCGGTGCGTTTGGTCAGCACGGTCACGAGCACGCGCTCCTTCTTGTCGACGCGTTCGCGGCATTCGTGGAGCAGGTCGTCGACCTGGCCCTTGAGCGGCTTGATGACGATCTCGGGATCGATCAGGCCGGTGGGGCGGACGATCTGTTCGGCGACGTGTTTGCCGGCGCGCTGCATCTCCTCGGGCGCGGGCGTGGCGCTGACGTAGACGGCCTGGTGAATGTGGCCGTTGAACTCCTCGGTGTTGAGCGGGCGGTTGTCGAGCGCGCTGGGGAGGCGGAAGCCGTGTTCCACCAGAACCGTCTTTCGCGAACGGTCGCCGGCAAACATGCCGCCGATCTGCGGCACGGTGACGTGCGACTCGTCGATCACGAGCAGGTAGTCGTCTGGGAAGAAGTCCATCAGCGTGTTCGGCCGGGCATTAGGCGGCCGCGCGGTGATGTGGCGGGAATAGTTCTCGATGCCGGAGCAGAAGCCGAGTTCCTCCATCATCTCCAGGTCGTATTCGGTGCGCATCTTGATGCGTTGGGCCTCCAACAGGCGGCCGGTGCTCTCGAACTCGAAGACGCGTTTTCCCAACTCCTCGCGGATGGAGAGGATGGCGCGCTTCATCTTGTCGGCCACGGTGGCGAATTGTTTCGCCGGGAAAACCATCGCGCTCGCGAGTTCGCCAAGCTTGTCGCCGGTCAACGGTTCGAAGCGCGTGATGCGGTCGATCTGTTCGCCGAAGAACTCGAAGCGCAGCCCGTCCTCCGTCGCGGCGGGTCGCAGCTCCACCGTGTCGCCGCGCACGCGGAACTGGCCGCGTTCGAAGGCGATGTCGTTCCGGGTGTATTGCAGGTCCACGAGGCGCGAGAGGAAGGCGTCGCGTCCGATCTCCTGGCCGACGCGCACGGGAATGATGAGCTGCTCGTAGTCGTCGCGGCTGCCGATGCCGTAGATGCACGAGACGCTGGCGATCACGACCACGTCGCGCCGGGTGAAGAGCGAGGCCATGGTCGAGAGGCGCATGCGCTCGATCTCCTCGTTCACGCTGGAATCCTTCTCGATGAAGGTGTCCGTGCGCGGGATGTAGGCTTCCGGCTGGTAGTAGTCGAAGTAGCTGACGAAGTATTCGACGGCGTTGTCGGGGAAGAAGCCTTTGAACTCGGCGTAGAGCTGCGCGGCCAGCGTCTTGTTGTGCGAGATGACCAGCGTGGGCCGGTCCACGTTCTTGATGACGTTCGCCATGGTGAACGTCTTGCCGGAACCGGTGACGCCGAGGAGCACCTGGTGTTTGACGCCGGACATCAGCCCTTCAGTGAGCTGGGCAATAGCCTGTGGCTGGTCGCCTGCGGGTGCGTAGTTGGAGACAAGCCGGAACATCGGACGCGGAAGCTATGGGCGGTCGGCGGGAGCGTCAACGGACCGCCAAGGAGATGCTGGATTTGCCGTCCAGCGTTTACATTTGGGGAGCGGGTAACCACTGTGTCGGCTCCTCCGGAGAAACGAACATGCCGCAGGAAGGTCAACCCGCAGAAGAAACAATCCATTATGGGCGACAGATCACCGAAAGATAACCAGAAGAAAACGGGCCAGAAGCAGGCCGCCGCCAGCTCCGCCGACAAGAAGAAGCAGCAGGCTGCCGCCGCCAAGTCGGCCGCCGGCAAGAAGAAGTAGTCCGTCGGGCGCCGCCGTCTTTACGGGTTTTCGAACCGGGAAAGACGCGGCGCTGTTTGTGGGGCGGGCCTTGCCAGGGTAGGCAGGTCTGATCAGGGACCCCGGTCGTGGAATTGGGAGCAACATGAAGATCGCCATTGCGTCGGACCACGCCGGGTATGCCTACAAGGAACGGATCAAGGCGTTGCTCCGGGATCTGGGGCACGACGTGCGGGACTTCGGGACCGAAGGCGAAACACCGGTCGACTATCCGGATTTCATCAGGCCGGCGGCGGAGTCCGTGGCCAGGGGCGAGTGCGACCGGGGGATCGTCCTCGGCGGTTCCGGAAACGGGGAGGCGATCGTGGCGAACAAGGTCCGCGGGATCCGCTGTGCGCTGTGCTGGAGCCATGAGACGGCCCGATGGAGCCGCGAGCACAACGACGCCAACGTCCTTGCGATCGGGCAACGGACAATCTCGGTCGAACTGGCGTTGGAGATCGTTCGCCTCTGGTTGGACACGCCGTTCAGCGGCGGCCGGCACTTGAAACGCGTCCGACTGATCGAGGAATGACACGGGGAACGTCGAATCGCCGAAGGGCGTTGAAGGTCGACTTTGCCTCCCGGGTAGGCGTTGCTAGGAAAACGCCGGGGTTGAGCCCCTGTGCGGTCGACCTGAATGAACGGAGACGGACAATCCGAAACACGCGATGCCGGTTCCGGTAGCGGCCCGAGCGGTGCCGAGCAGGAGTCGCTCTACGGGGCGCTTTTCCACCTTCTTCCCTCCAGCGTCGTCCTCCTGGATCTCTCGGGCCACGTCCGCGACGTCAATCCCGCCTTCTGCCGTTGGATGGGATTTTCCCGCGAGGAACTGGTCGGTGTCCACGTCAGCCGCTTCAGCGCCGATTCGCCCAAGGAGATCGCGCGGAACCTCGCCCGGATGCTGGACGGCGAGGTCCTGGACCACGAGGTGGTCAACCGCCAGAAGGACGGGTCCCTGCGTCACTACGAAATCCGGGAACGCGCCGTCGACCTGCCGGACGGCACGCGGGGCATCCTCGTGGTCGCGAACGACGTCACGGAACGGAAGAACAACGAAGCCCGGCGACTGGAGCTCGAGCGCAGCCTCCTACGGGCGCAGAACCTCGAAAGCCTGGGAGTCCTGGCCGGTGGCATCGCCCATGATTTCAACAACCTTCTGACGGTCATCCTGGGGAACGTCGATTTCGTCGCCAGCCAGATGGCGGGTGCGACGCCCCTCCGGGAAAGCCTTGATGCGGTCGGCGACGCGGCGAAACGCGCGGCGGAACTTACGCGCCAGATGCTGGCCTATTCCGGAAGGGGGCGGTTCATCACCAGACGGCTTTCCCTCGGGGATCTTGTCGGGGAGGCGTTGCGCGACATCCGGCTTCCTTCCGGTTCGAACGCGCGGCTTGAATTCGAGGACGCCCGCGGAACCTCAAGTTTGCTGTCCGATCCCAACCAGCTTGCCCAGGTGCTGAAGAGCCTCGTCGCGAATGCGGTCGAGGCGCTGCCGGAGGCGGGTGGAACGATTTCGGTCTCGGTCACCGAGCGGGACTTCGACGAAGTGGCGCTCCAAAACAACAGGACGGATCAACCCGTGTCACCCGGCCGCTACGTCGAACTCAAGGTTGCCGACAACGGATCGGGCATGACCGACGAAGTCCGGCAGCGGATCTTCGAGCCGTTCTTCTCGACCAAGTTCGCCGGTCGCGGTCTGGGAATGGCCGCGGTGCTCGGCATCGCCCGCGGCCATCGCGCCGGTCTCTTCGTCGAAAGCTCCGCGGGCAAAGGAACAGCCGTCCGGGTCCTTTTCCCGGCCGCTGCTCCCGAGTTGGATTCGCAGCACGACGGCCCGGCTGCGGCCTTCGTCGCGTCCCGGCAAACGCCATGCCCGCTTCCCGGAGGCGTGCTGCTCGCCGACGACGAGGATGGCGTCCGCGTGTTGATGGAAAACCTGCTCCGTGAAATGGGTTTGACCGTTCTTGTCGCATCCACGGGCGAAAAGGCCGTCGAAATATTCCAGCGGCGGTCCGCGGAGATTTCGTTCGCCATCCTGGATCTCACGATGCACGGCATTTCAGGCGTAGAAACCCTCGCCCGCCTGCGACGGATCCGGCCGGACATCATCGCGGTGCTGACAAGCGGTTATCCGAGGGAGGCGATCGAAAGCCGCGGTGATGGTGAAGGGTTTGTGGGCTTTATCCAGAAACCCTACGAGATTGCCGCGTTTCGCGCGGTCGTCGAAACCGTGATCGCCAAGCTTCCTTGCGCCCGCCCGAGCGGCCCGGCCGTGGGGTGAGCGGGGCGGGTTCGTGTCTCGGATTCGCCGCGTTGCCCCGGGGCCCCGACCCGCGCCGCCGTCGTCTCGGCCGCACTGTTGAAGGATGCAAACGGGGATGAATTCGCAGGGGACCCTCGCTCGTGCCCCTTGCCGGAGATCTGGTGATGTTCTCCGGCTAGTCGGAAAGGTGCCGTCCAAGTGCGGCCGCGCATCGGCTGCTCCAAGGTAGGGCAGTGCACTGCCCGCCCATACGGGACCCGACATGGACCCGGACGGTGTGGGCGTTTCAGGACGTTCGCAGTTGCGGGAACTCCGGTCGGCACGGGGCGGGCTGGAAGCCTACCCTACCTTGAACCGCATCGTTCCGACCTCGACCACCACGCTTCGCAGACTTCACCGGGTGGCGTTTGCGCCGGTGCGGCGGGTCAGTTCGTAGGTGAACACCTGTTTTTCGCGGGGCTTCAGAGTGCGGAGGAACTTCACTTTGGCGTTGTCCATCTTGTCGTTGGGCGCCGTGGTTTCGATGGACC
>JAYUUX010000416.1:0-7711 GCA_043754645.1 Verrucomicrobiales bacterium
AACTGCCCGAGGCGAAGACCCTGCGCCTCGCCGATGGCTTCAAGAAAGTCAGCCTCACGGGCAACACGCATCGCGGAGGCCTGCTCGGCATGGCCGCCGTGCTCACCGTCAGCGCCAACGGCGTCGAGACCTCGCCCGTCACGCGTGGCGTGTGGGTCAGCGAAAACATCCTCGGCATCCCGCCGCCTCCGCCGCCCGATGTCGTGCCCGCCATTGATCCCGATGTCAGCGGCGCCACCACCATCCGCGACCGCCTCGCCAAGCACCGCGCCGATGCCGCCTGCGCCGAGTGCCATCGCAAGATCGACCCGCTCGGCTTCAGCCTCGAAGCCTTCGATCCCGTTGGGCATTGGCGGAAAAATTATCCAAAGCCGAAAGGCGCCAAAGACGCCCCCAAGATCGACACCACCGGTGAATTCCCTTCCGGCGAAACGTATGCTGACTTCGCCGGCTTCAAGAACATCATCCGCACCACCCGCGCCGACCACTTCACCCGCCACCTCATCCGCCAGTTCCTCACCTACACCACCGGCCGCACCATGGAGCTCAACGACGACCTCGTGATCGACCAGCTCCAAGCCAAGGTGAAGAACGACGGCCTCGGGCTGAAGACGCTCATGGTCGAGTGTCTGATGAGTGAAGTTTTCCGGTCACGGTGAAGAAATGTTGATGTGGCTTTAGCCGCATCAACAGGATCCGGCGGTGGACGCGAAGAAATGGGGAGAATGCCCTTACCGCGTGACCGCCGTAGCCTCACAAGACCCTTGTCAGCGCTGGACTGGGCAATGCCGGGCCGCGGGGCCTACCGAAAGCGGGCGCGGGACTGGTCCGCCGATCATCCGCCCGCCATCGCGCCGACGATCAGTAACGGTTCGGTGCCATCTATGACCGAAGTCGGCAGCGGCGTCTCCAGCGGTTCAAACGACAGGTCTTCCTTGCACGCGAAGTAGCGGATGAACGGGCGGCGTTTCCTTGTGCCGTGGTCCCGGATGGTTCCTTGAAGCGTCGGATAAGCGGCTTCGAGTGCGTCCAATACGCCGCCGATGGTCACGGGGCCCGGCGGTTCCACCGACACTTCACCTTCCACGCGGGCGAGAGCGCGGAGGTGAAACGGCAGGACGACGCGGATGATCATATTGACGCGGGTCGAAGGCCAAAAGCCGAAGGATTGGACGGTCTCCAGCTCCTATCATGATACGAAGGGCATGGCGCGCGTTCGGGCTTTGTCATTCGTCATTCCTTCGAGGTTTGGCCTTCGTGCTTCGGACTTATCTCAGTGTCTGCACTTCGACCGAATACACCGGCGGCAGGTCGCGGACGATCGCTTCCCAGGTGTCGCCGCCGTCGGGCGAGCAATAGACCTGGCCGCCGGTCGTGCCGAAATAGACGCCGCAGGAGTCGAGTTGGTCCACGGCCATCGCGTCGCGAAGGACGTTCACGTAGCAGTCCTGCTGCGGCAGACCCTTGGTGAGAGGTTCCCATTCATTGCCGCCGGTGCGGCTGCGATAGACGCGCAGCTTGCCGTCCGGCGGATAGTGCAGGGAATCGCTGGTGATCGGGACGACGTAGATCGTCTCGGGTTCGTGCGCGTGGACGTCGATGGGAAAGCCGAAGTCGGTCGGGAGGTTGCCGCTGACTTCGCGCCAGGATTCGCCCGCATCGTCGGTCCGCAGGACGTCCCAGTGCTTCTGCATGAAGAGCACGTTCGGCCGCGACGGATGCATCGCGATGCGGTGGACGCAGTGGCCGACCTCGGCGTCGGGGTCCGGAAGTTCGTATTGGGACTTCAGGCCCTTGTTAATGGGTTTCCACGTTGCGCCACCATCGTCGCTGCGGAAGGCGCCGGCCGCCGAGATGGCGATGAAGATGCGCTGCGGGTTTTTCGGATCGAGAATGATCGTGTGCAACCCCATGCCGCCGGCGCCGGGCTGCCAAAGGTGGCCCTTGGTCTTCCGAAGTCCCGCAAGTTCGTGCCATGACTTGCCCCCGTCCACCGACTTGAAGAGCGCGGCGTCTTCGGCCCCCGCATACACGGTGTCGAGATCGGTCAGCGAGGGTTCGAGGTGCCAGATGCGTTTGAATTCCCAGGGGTGCTGGCTGCCGTCGAAGAACTTGTGCGTGCCGACTTCGCCCTCGTAGCGGAAGTCGTTGCTCTTTCCGTTCGGCATTCCGTCGGGGCCGGCGAGGTCTTCGGGTTTGGTGCCCGGCGGCTGCCACGTTTTGCCGCCGTCGTCGGAGCGCTGGATGATCTGGCCAAACCATCCGCTCGTCTGTGACGCGTAGATGCGATTCGGATCCACGGGCGAACCCTTGAGGTGACACATTTCCCAGCCCGCGAAGTGCGGTCCGCTGACCTCCCAGTTTTTGCGCGCGCCATCGGCTGTCAAAATGAACGCGCCCTTCTTCGTGCCGACCAATACTCGGACCTTGCTCATGGTGTCTCCTGTTTGGGTTTGTGCCTGCTGGTTTTGGAAATTCTGGGTTATTTGCCCGGTTTGGACAACGCCCGCAACGCATCTTTGCCGATCCAACGCCGGGTCGCGTCGTCGGAGGCGGCGAGCCTTCGGGCGAGTTCGACCGTGGCGTCCTTGAGCGTGGCCCGGCGGGTGCCGATGGCGCGCAGGGCCCAGCTCACGGCCTTCTTCACGAAGTTGCGGCCATCTCCCGCTGCCGTTTCGATCAACGCCAGGCCGCGTTGGAAGGCTTCTTCTTTTGTGGCCTTGTCGTGCAACGCCACGCAGGCCAACAGGGCGAAGGCGGCACGTTTCTGGAACTCCTCTTTTCGCCCAGCCCACTCTTCGATCTTGGCGAAGGCGTGCGGCGTCTGGTCGAAGAGTTTGAAGCAAACCGTGTCGCAGATGGCCCAGTTGTCGAAGTCGCGGCACCAGCGGTCCATCAAGGCGGGCGTGACCCGTTCCGGATCGGCGATCAGGGCGGCGACGGTGCGGGCTTCGTAGTTGCCCGTGGCCCAGAGGGCCTCGGCCAAGGCTTGATTGCGGCCGAGCTTCTTGGCGAGCGCCTGCATCGCGGCCATGGGCACGCCGAAAGCATCTTTAACCACGATGCCGTAGCGCGGTTCCATGTCGTTGCGGAAGCGCGGCTGTCCAAGCTTTTTCAGCGTGGCCAAGACGGATGGCGCGTCGGTGTTCTGTGCGGGCTTGGTGGCGAGCTTGGGTTTCTTCGCGGTCTTCTTGGCAGTGCGGCGTTTCGAGTTGGCCGCCGCGTTCTCCGCTGCGCGGGCTTGGACGAGCCTTGTCACGAGTTCGGTGGGCAGGGGTTTCTCGACCGTGAAACGGATGGTGCCCTTGCTGACCTCGAAGCCTTGGAGTTCGTCGGCGAACTGCTCCTGAGTCTTCGGGCTGGCGGCGTAGAGCGCGCAGTGCTTTTCCCAACCGCCAAAATAGACCAGCGGCCGGCCGTGCAGTTTGAAGCCGGCCAATCCGTAACCGATGTATTCCTCCGCACCCGGCGCGGCGGCGTGGATCGTCCGGCGGAGCCGTTCCAGCAAGGTGCGTTGCTTCGCCGGAACGCCGGCGAGGTAGGCGTCGATGGTGGTGGGTTTGCTGGAGGGCATGACGACGCGGTTATTTTGATTCGGCGGCGGCCTTCAGCCCGGCGATGTCGAGTTTCACCATCTTCATCATCGCCTGCATGACACGCTGGCCCTGGGCGGGATCGTCGCTGCCCATGAGTTCGCCGAGCGCGGTGGGGACGATCTGCCAGGACAGCCCGAACTGGTCCTTGAGCCAGCCGCATTGCTGGACGGAACCACGGGCGGAGAGTTTGTCCCAGAAGTAGTCCACTTCCTCCTGCGTCTCGCAGCTGACGAAGAATGAAACGGCTTCGGTGAACTTGAAGTGCGGCCCTCCGTTCAGGCCCATGAACTCAAGTCCGGCGAGGCGGAAGTTCACGATCATCGGCGAGACGCTGGTGACCTCGGAGTCGGGAAAGATGGAGGCGTAGAAGCGCGCGGCGGCCTCGGCCTGGCCATCAAACCAGAGGAACGGGGTGATCTTCTGCCCGGTCGAGATCTTCGGCGTCGAAGCAAGGAAGCCTTCCAACTGCTCGAAAGAACCGCTCCAGCCGCCATTCATGCCTTGCCGGGCGTCGTCGAATGTCTTGGTTTCGGCTGCGCTCGCGTTGAGTGGTATCCACTCGACGGTGACCGTGGTCTGGTCACCGACAGCCACGAAGGTGACCGTGGTCAGCATCTCGGCCGGCCACGGATCGTCGAACGGCGGCGGCACGATTTCGCCCGCCGGATTGGAGAACGAGTTCACCCAGACCAGCTTCTCCCGGGGGACGATCTCGCGGTAGAGGCAGCGCCCCCAGTTCTCCTTACCATCGGGCGACTTCATGCAGTAGTGGAAGATGCCGCCGGGTCGGAAGTCGCGCTTCACGGCCACGTTCTTGACGCCTTTGGGGCCGAACCATTTCTCGAACTGGTCGAGGTCGGTCCAAGCCTGCCAGACGCGGGTGAGCGGTGCGGCGAAGGTGCGGGAGATGCGGAAGGGGGCGATGGATGGGGTCATGGCGAGGGCGGTAGGTGGTTCGTTTCGCCACTAGGACGAACGGGACGGCGTAGTTGGGACATGCTGAAAAGATTCTTTCAGCGCAGCAAACCGCCGAAAGCTTTGCGCTCGACCCAGAGCAGATAGAGCGGAAGGGCGGTGATGAGAATGATTGGCGGCGAAGCCAGACCTTCGCCTTTCATGACGAAGGCGTGGTAGGCAAGAATGTTCAGGATGATCGGCCCCAGGACCAGCAGTCCAAGGTTCCGAGTCTTTGGAATGGCGACGAGCAGTCCGCCTATCATCTCCAGCACCTTGACGAAGGTCAGGTAACCCGTCGGGCCAAACGCCGCCATAAAATGTGCGGCGGGCGTGCCCTCGGGCAACGCAGGCATGGGCACGAGCTTGAAAAGGACGACAGCGCCCGAAGCGACAAAGAGGAGGCCAAGCAAGGCACCGGCGATGGGTGGGATGTATTTCATGAATGGGTTTTGGGTGTCTATGGAGTGGGTGCTTTGAGGAGGCTTGGAGAAGCTGGCCGTTAGGCTTTCGTTTGGGTTTCGACGATGCCACGCAGGGATTCGAGTCCTTTTTCAAATTGGCCGCCGACCATCTTGTCGCAGTTGACGACCAATCCGAAGGCTTTGCCTAGGATTCGGTTTGTGCCGGACATCGCCCAAGTATTGAACCCAAGATTCCCTGTCAACAAGGCCTTGTCTGGAGCCGCAGTTGTTTGGTCGGGCCGGCACCTTTTGCGTTTCGGAGGTAGGACTTGGCATGTGGCACGGGTGTTCTAGCGTGCTCTCCTCACCAACTGAGACACCCATGCCACGCTACCCATTGTTCGGCGCGATCTTGCTCTTCATCGGCGCTCTTGCGTTTCCAAACCAAGGCCCTGCCGCCGAGCCGTCGTTTGCCGAGGGCGCGACCCGTTATCTGCGCGAACAAACCACAAACGACAGCCCCGGCGTTGCAGTGCTTGTGGCGCGCGACGGGAAGATCGTGTTCCAGGGCGGGTTCGGATTCGCGGACATCGCGAAGAAGACACCGATCACGGTGGAGACGAAGTTCCGCATCGGTTCCATCAGCAAACAGTTCACCGCGGCCGCGATCCTTCGGTTGGCGGAGCAGGGCAAACTCGCGCTCGGCGATCCGCTTGAGAAATACTTCCCAGGATTCCCGCACGGGCGCGACATCACCCTGCGCCAGTTGCTCACCCACACCTCGGGACTGCACAGCTACACCGAGAAGCCGGAATTCCTCGGCCGTGTGACCAATGCCATCGCGCCGGCGAAACTCATCGCGTGGTTCCAGGATGACCCGCCGGATTTCGCTCCCGGAGCCGGTTTTCACTACAACAACTCCGCGTATTTCCTCCTCGGCGAGATCGTCGCCAAGGTCTCCGGCAAATCCTTCGCCGACCATCTCCGCGAAACCTTCTTCGGACCGCTCGGCATGAAGGACACGGGCATCTTCGTGAATTCCACGCCTCCGGCCCGCATGGCGCTTGGTTATTCGTTTACCGAAGGTAGATACGCGCCGGCGCTGGAATGGGACATGTCGTGGGCCGGCGGTGCGGGCGCGCTCCATTCGACGGTCGGCGATCTGTTCCGATGGAACGAGGCCCTCTTCAACGGGCGCGTTGTCAACGCCGGGTCGTTCAAGGCCGCGACCACTCCCGTCCACTTGCCCGCGAACGTCGATGGCATGAACTACGGCTACGGACTTGTGATGGCCGCCATCAAGGGACTGCCCACGATCGGCCACGGCGGCGGCCTGAACGGATGGTCTAGCGATCTCCTGCGCGTGCCCGGCCAGAACTGCACCGTCGTCGTCCTGGCCAACGCCCTTCCGCCGGGTCCGGGCCTCGCTCCCGGCGTCATCTCACGGGCGCTCGTCGAAAAGCTCCTCGCCGACGAAATCCAAAAACTCCCGCCCGTGACCGAGGACCCGTCGGCGAATCCCAAAAGTTTCACCGACTATGCCGGACGATTCGACTACCACGGCGCGATCATGACCGTCTCGGTCGAAGGCGATGCCCTCTTTTCACAGCTCACGGGGCAGCAGAAGTTCCGCATCTTCCCGAAGACGAAGGACGAGTTCTTCTGGAAAGTGACGGATGCGCAGGTCGTTTTCCTGCGGGACGAAAAGGGGCGGGTCAACGCCGCGCGGCACACCCAGGGCGGCAGCTCCTTCAGGGCTCCCAGGCTCCCCGACGACGCGGTGAAACTGACACCCGCGCAGCTCGACGCCTTCGTCGGCCAGTATCAATACGGTCCCGGCGTAATCATGACCGTGAGCCGCGAGGACACCCAACTCATGGCCCAGCTAACCGGCCAGCCGAAGTATCCGCTCTTCACGAGGTCGGAGACCGAGTTTGCATGGCGCGTCGTGGCGGCCAGCGTGAAGTTCGTCAAAGGCGCAAACGGCAAGGTGGCCAAGGCCGTCCACTCCCAGAACGGCACCACCTTCGACGCACCAAAAATCAAATGAGGTGAGGGGTCATATCGAATGACCTAGTCAGCCCGATGACGGACTGGCCGAGTTGCAGCAAACAAAAAGCCGCTCCGGTTGCCCGGAGCGGCTTGGTTGATTCTGAAGTCGATTACTTCTTCTTTGCGGGCTTGGCGGCCTTGCGCTTCTCCTCGATCGCGGCTTGCGCGGCGGCGAGGCGGGCGACGGGGACGCGATACGGCGAGCAGCTCACGTAACTGAGGCCGAGCTTGTGGCAGAATTTCACGGAATCGGGTTCGCCTCCGTGTTCGCCGCAGATGCCGAGCTTTATGCCAGGGCGGGTCTTGCGACCCTTCTCGATGGCGATCTGCATGAGCTGGCCTACGCCGGTCTGGTCAATCGTGGCGAAGGGATTCTTCTTCACGATCTCGAGTTCAGCGTAGCCGGGCAGAAAGCTGCCGGAGTCGTCACGCGACATGCCGAGCGCGGTCTGCGTAAGGTCGTTCGTGCCGAAGCTGAAGAACTCGGCGGTGTGCGCGATCTCGTCGGCGGTCAGCGCGCCGCGCGGGACTTCGATCATCGTGCCGACGGAGTAGGCGATTTTCACCTTCTTCTCCTTCTGCACGAGGGCGGCGACTTCGTGAACAACCTGGACCTGGAGGTCGAGTTCCTTCTTGAAGCCGACGAGCGGAATCATGATCTCGGGCTTGGCCTTGAAGCCCTTCTTGTTCGCATCGGCAGCCGCT
>JAYUUX010000417.1:0-2675 GCA_043754645.1 Verrucomicrobiales bacterium
CCAGGACATCGTCCTCAACGCCCGGCCGCACATCTACAACCACAACCTGGAAACCGTCCGTCGTCTCACGCCGACGGTCCGCCATCGCGCGACCTACGACCGGTCCTTGACCGTTTTGGCCAAGGCCAAAGCGCGTGGCGGCGCCGCCATGCACACCAAGTCCGGCATGATGCTCGGCCTCGGCGAGACGCATGACGAAGTGGTCCAGTCGATGCACGACCTCCGCACGGCCAATGTCGACATCCTGACGCTCGGCCAATACCTCCAGCCCACGCTCCAGCATCTGCCCGTGGTTGAGTTCGTCCCGCCGGCCAAGTTCGCCGAGTTCAAGCAGATCGCCGAAGGGCTGGGCTTCATCCACGTGGCCAGCGGCCCGATGGTCCGCAGCTCGTATCACGCGGACGAGTTCAAGGGCGCGGCGGAGCACTGACCGAAAGAGATGACTGGCCGGGAGGAAACGAGCAAAGCGTCCAGGGAAGTGTCTGCCCCCGCCCGCATCATCTTCCTCGACATCGACGGGGTCTTGAACTCGGAGGAAAGCCGCGATGAATTCGGCTCGCTCGTCGAATTCTCCAAGAAGGCGGTCGCCAATCTGAACGACATCCTCAGCTCGACCGACGCCCTCCTCGTAATCTCCTCCAGCTGGCGCATCGATTGGACACTGGAGGAAATCTCCCGCCACTTGGCCAGGCAGGGCGTCGCTTCTCCCAAGATCGTCGGCAAGACGCCGGATCTTGCCGACCAACCGCGCGGCCACGAAAACCAAGCCTGGTTGGACGAAGCGCCGTTTCCCATCAAGTCGTTCGTCATCCTCGACGACCGCGACGATCTCCATCCCAACCGCCACCGCCACATCCAGACCGATCCGGCAGAAGGCCTGACCGCCCACGACGCCTACCGCGCGACTTCGCTGCTGCTGAAACCCGACTAGCGGGAATCCACCGGAGTTGACGCGATTGTGCCGGACCGGCTCCTTCGCCAATCTCTCGCCATGAAGCACCTCTTCGTGGCACTCGCCTTCATCGGCGGAACGGTCGCCCTTCTCCTCGCGGCTGAACCCGTCGCCGATCCCAAGACCGCGATCACCCGCCTGCTCAACGAGCAGTCCGCCGCGTGGAACCGCGGCGACATTCCTGCGTTCATGTCCGGGTATTGGAAGAGCCCGGAGCTGCGTTTCGCCTCGGGCGGCAATGTGACGCGCGGCTGGCAGCCGACGTTGGAACGGTATCAGAAGAGCTATCCGGACAAGGCGACGATGGGTCAGCTCGCCTTTACTGAACTGGAGATCACCGCGCTCGGACCCGATGCGGCCAATGCCTTCGGCCGTTGGCGGCTGACGCGCGAGAAGGATTCGCCGAACGGGCTCTTCACGCTGACGCTGCGGCGCTTCCCCGAAGGCTGGCGGATCATCCAGGACCACACGTCGTCCGCGACGCCGTAGCGCGAGTTGTCCGCCAGTCGCATTGGCATTCATCCCGGGCTTCCTCCAATCTACCTCCGTGCCGGCCGTTAAATCCCATCTCAAGGACCTCGACTACTCCGTCGTGCAGCAGTGCATGCATTGCGGCATGTGCCTGCCCACGTGCCCGACCTACGACGACACCAAGCTCGAACGCAACAGCCCGCGCGGCCGCATCGCCCTGATGCGCGCCGTGGCCGACGATCGCCTCACGATCACCGAAGCCTTCGGCGAGGAGATGTATTTCTGCCTCGGTTGCCTCGCCTGCCAGACCGCCTGCCCTGCCGGCGTGAACTACGCCGAGCTGTTCGAGAAGGCCCGCGCCGACGTCGAGGAAGCCGGCGTCCTGCAATCGCCCAAACGCGACCTTATCCGTGGCATCACGGTGCGCTGGCTCTTCATGGATCTCGGACGGTTGCAGCTGCTCGGGCGCCTCATCCGCTTCTGGCAGGAACTCGGCTTCCAATCGTTCATCCGCAAGCTCGGCCTGACGCGGCTTCTGCCGAAGCGCCTGCGCGAACTCGAAGCCATGACGCCCAAGGTCTGCGAGCACTTCTCGGCCGACTTGATCGCGCCGTTCACGCCCGCGCTCGGCTCGCGACGCCATCGCGTGGCCATGCTCACCGGCTGCGCGCAGGACCTGATGTTCAGCGACGTGAACCTCGACACCGTCGAAGTCCTCGCGCGTCAGGGCTGCGACGTTGTCACGCCGCCCCAGCAGAACTGCTGCGGCTCGCTCCACGCCCACAACGGCGAGTGGGACCTCGCCCGCATCCTCGCGCGTCGCAACATCGACCAGTTCCCGCCCGACCAGTTCGACGCGATCATCACCAACGCCGGCGGCTGCGGTTCGCATCTCAAGCACTACGCGACCTTGTTGGAGGACGATCCGGCCTACCTGGAACGAGCGCGCGCCTGGGATCGCAAGGTGAAGGACATCCACGAATGGCTGGTGGAGATCGGCTTCACGCCGCCCAAGTCGGGACCGGTTGCGGCTGGCGAAGAAGTGGCCGTGACCTATCACGACAGCTGCCATCTCTGCCACGGCCAGAAGATCACCAACCAACCGCGCCAGCTCCTCAGGGCCATTCCCGGCGTGAAGGTGACGGAACTGGCCGAGGCCAACTGGTGCTGCGGCAGCGCGGGCATCTACAATCTCACCCAGCCCGAGATGGCCGGTAAACTCCTCGACCGCAAACTGGGCCACGTGACCGCG
>JAYUUX010000418.1:0-2197 GCA_043754645.1 Verrucomicrobiales bacterium
CGCCCTGCACGACGCACGCCAACGGCTCGGTCAACGCCGCGTCGCGGAACGGCGTCTCCGACCGGAGCTTCAAGAGATTCTTCTCCACGATCCGGCGAGGACTCACGATGGACTGGGCATAGGCCCCGTTCAGAAAAAGCAGATCGTCGCAGAGATTCAGCTGGCCCGCTTTGCAGGAAAAACACCCGCCGCATGGAGCGGAGTTCGAGGCCACCACCCGGTCTCCCAAGGAGAACAACCCCGCCGCTTCCGGCGACACCTCGCACACTTCCCCGGCCAACTCATGACCGAAGACCGTCGGCGGAACGAGCATCCGGGCGTGGTAGCCGCGTTTGAAGACCTTCAGGTCCGTGCCGCAGGTCAGCGCCGCGCGGATACGCACGCGCACCTCTCCAGAATTCAGCGCCCGTTCGGGCATCGACTCGATCCGGACGTCTTCTTTGCCATGGAGGACCGCTGCTCGCATTGCGGCAGCTTGTTCGGGCCATGGCGCGGAACTCAATCTTTTCGCTTTGGGCCACGCCCTGGCTTCGGCTTAATCGCGCGCCATGGAATGGATCTCACAACTCATCGACTTCGTCCTGCACATCAACGTGCATCTGGCCGAACTCGTGCAGAGTTACGGTCCGTGGATATACCTCATCTTATTTCTGATCGTCTTCTGCGAGACCGGCCTCGTCGTCACACCCATCCTGCCCGGTGATTCCCTGCTCTTCGCGGCCGGCGCGCTCGCGGCCACGGGTGGCATGAACCCGTTCATCCTTTGCGTGGTCCTCATCGTCGCCGCCATCCTCGGCGACACGGTCAACTATTGGATCGGCAAGAAGTCCGGCGACGTGCTCCAGCGAAAGTTCCCGCGAATCGTGAAGCCAGAGTATCTCGTCCGGACCAACGCCTTCTTCGAGCGCTACGGCGGCAAGACGATCATCTTCGCGCGCTTCGTCCCCATCGTCCGGACCTTCGCGCCGTTCGTGGCGGGAGCGGGCGCAATGACCTACGGACGCTTCATGATGTTCAACGTCGTCGGTGCGTTTCTGTGGGTGCTGCTCTTGGTTCCCGCCGGCTACTTCTTCGCCAACTTCGAGTTCGTGAAGAAGAATTTCTCCGCGGTCATCCTCGCCATCATCGTCCTCTCCATCCTGCCCGGCGTGATCGAGTTCCTCCGCGAACGCAACCGCATCAAACGCGAGAAGGCGAACGCAGCGAAGTAGCGCTTCGCAGTCGCCAGCGGCGACATGTTTTTAGCCCAAAGGGCTTCCGGAAATTAGCCAGCCACAAAGTGGCTGGAGCACGCCCCACTATGACAAAAGCCCTGAAAGGGCGGCGGAGAACTTCCTCAGCGTATCCATCGTCCCTCCGGGACTGGGAGCTTTCTTCGAACCGGCACCAGCCACTCCGTGGCTGGCTACTCTCCGGAGTCGCTCCGCGACATCAAACCCGTCGGTCAGTCTGTCGTGATCCCCGGGATCACCCGTGCGGGCGGCGCTTTCACAAAGGACACGGCACGCAAGTAGATCGGCTCGATTTGGAAGGCGGGCAGGAAACCGGTCCGGTCCGCCGCCAGTTGTCCGAGAACCGCCGCATCGGGTAGGACTCGGCGGCCATTGAGCTTGGTTTCAACAGCGGCATCGGGACCGATCAACGCTTCGTCCGGCTGGCGTGACGCCAGCACCTGCTCTGCGGAGACGATCCGGAGCGGCTCTTCCACGGTCCAACCGACCTCCGTCAAACGGTAGACGGTGTCGTAGAACTCCCCCCGCTGCGCGTCGACGGCCACATGGATGCGGCCTCGCACGCCTTCGCGCCGGGCCTGTTCCGCCAGACAATCCACGCTGCTCACGCCGATGGTCTTCACCCCCGCGCCGAGCTGCCAGCCCTGCGCCGTCGCCAGCGCGATGCGGATGCCGGTGTAGGAACCGGGCCCGATGCCGATGGCAATCGCCTCAACCGCTTCCCGTTCGAGCCCGGCTTCCTTCAAGGCTGCAGACGCCAACGCCAAGGCGTGCGTCTGGCGCCCGCCCTGTTCAACGGCGCGCCCGGCCACGCGTCCGTCGCGGGAATCCACCACGGCCACGCCGCGACGGTCGGAGGAAAATTCAAAGGCCAAGATCCACATGACGAATTCGGCGTTCGGTTTCACTAAGAGCGTCGATCCAGACAAGGCGAACCGAGCCGTAGGCCGGGCATCCTTGCCCGG
>JAYUUX010000419.1:0-2738 GCA_043754645.1 Verrucomicrobiales bacterium
AGGATTGCTGGCTCATGGCCACGAGGCCGCCGACGCCCCCGGCAACGCCGGGAACTCCGCTCAGGTCGTTGCCCCGGGTGAAGTAGGTGGTCTGGTAGGGGGTTCCTCCGGAATACTTCCGCAAGGCGACCGGCGTCATCCCGTCGTAGAGGTAGCCGACGTTCTCCGAGAGATACCATCCGCCGTAGTAGGAAGACCACGAATAGGTCCGCCGAACCTTCAGCCGGCTCAGGCCGTCATACTCGAACTCCACCCAGAACCGTTTCCATTCCGGCGTGTAGACGGCGTCCGACTTGACCGACACGAGCCGGTCACGATCGTCGTAGGTGTAGAAGGTGTCCCATGAGTCCGGATACGGGGTGTAGTCGAACTTGTAGGTCGGGTTCCCGTTCGCGTCGTGGTAGAATCCCGCCTGGTCGGCGGTCGTCGCGCGGTTCAGCCCGGCCCAGTCGTGGGCGAAGGTTTCATAGCCCGCACCGGTCGAACGGGTCGTGATGTTCTCCGCCAAGTCCTGCGTGTAGGCGAACTGCTGCCCGTAGACGCTGTTGCCCGATGAATCCTTGGTGGACGCGGTGTCAAGTTCCCCGCCGAAGCCGTAGCCGTAGTCGATGGTTTCGCCGCCGACAAAGGTCTGTTTGGTGCGTTGTCCTCGGGCGCTGTAGAGGTAGGCATGGCTCTTCAGGACCGTTCCAGACGGGTTCTTCATCTGGGTGAGGGTCATCTGGCCGAGATCGTCGTGGTTCCGCTCGACCGACCCGCCGCCGGGCAGGGCGAGCTTTTTCCATTGGGACCAGAACAGGCCGTCCCTGTCCTCGTAGCTGTATCCGTAGGTGCCGGTGATCGAGCTGCTGGTCATCTCAAGGATGCGGCCGAGCCCGTCGTTCAGGTAGGTCTGCTGCCAGATGGGCACGGTGTCCGACAGTTCCAGGAGGCTCCGGTTGCCACCGCCGTCGAATTCAAACCTGACTTTGGCATCCTGCTGTCCGCCCGGAGTGGTATGCGTTTCACCATTCCACTTGCCGTTGGCGTGTTGGAACGTCGTGGTGCCGGTGCCGTCCAGCATCTGCACCATGCGGTTCAGGCGATCATGGACGAAGTAGACCGCGGGATCATTGGGCGTGGCGCTTGAGAGCAGGTTGCCGTCGGCATCGTAGGCGTAGGTGGTGGTGCCCTTGGCGGGTGTCCAACGGCTCGTCGCCCGTCCCAGGGCATCGTAGCCGAAGATTTCGCCCACGGTCTCATCGTCGTAGACCTTGGAAGTCATCCGGCCTTCGAGATCGTAGTTCCACGTGGTGACCTGGGCCATTCCGTCCGTCAGGGTCTTCAGGTTGCCGGAGGAATCGTAGGAGAAGGCCAGTTGGCGGGAACCGGGATTGATCTCCAGATTGAGGAGCCCGTCCACCCGCCATTGGTAGAAGGTCTGGTGTGACAGGGCATCGGTGACGGTAGTCGGTCTGGGCGACGGCGACGTGTAGGCGTAGGAACGGAGGACCACCGCCGGACTCTTGGTCAGATCCACGAGGGACAACGGTCTGTCCGCATCGTCGTAGGTCATTCCCCAGTGGCCCTGGCCAGCGCGGAGCACCTCGGCGACCCGACCTGCGGAATCATACTTCACCCGGGCGACGAGCTGGGTGCTGTTGACCAGCGTGTTAGTCTGCGCCCAAACCTCCCGGATCCGGTCCAGGTTGTCGTAGATCCGCCAGACCACTCCGAGGCCGTTGGTCACGCTGGTGCGGCGGTTGTTCGAATCGTATCCGTATCGGACCTGC
This sequence comes from Verrucomicrobiales bacterium, assembly GCA_043754645.1. GTDB lineage: Bacteria > Verrucomicrobiota > Verrucomicrobiia > Limisphaerales > CANJSG01 > CANJSG01. Next base: position 1,773 of record JAYUUX010000419.1, read on the forward strand.
CGACTGTCCGGCAGGGTGACGAAGCTCAGGAGACCGTTGAGATGCCGGTCAAAGAAGGTCGTCTCCATCTCCGGCGAACCGACACCGCGCGCGATCGAATCCAGTGAACCGCACGAGCAGTAGTCGTAGACGGTCTTGGTCAGGCGGGGTGTCAGGTGCTCCTTCATCTGGACCATCGAGTCCCATGAGAACTGGTGGTATTGGTCGAGCCGGTTCTTGAATCCCGTGGCCTTGAGGAGATAGGGGCTGCCCGAGGAGTTTGGATAGGAGGTGCCGGGCGCGATGGCGTAGATGAATTTCTCGGTGGTCGAGTCGTAGGGGGTCGCCCGTTCCAGCGGCCTCTGCAATCCGTCAAATGTGGTCGTGGTGACCAGTCCAGACGGCTGGGTCACCGTCACCTTGGTGACCCGGTTGGTGACGGCGATGTTCCACGGGCTCGGGTAGGTCCGGACCTCGTCGATCCCGCGTTGCCACGAGAAGCTCGTCGAGCGCAGGACCGAGTTCGCCGACTCCTTCTCCACGACGGCGCTGAGAGTTCCGTCGGACGCATAGGCGAACTCCTTGCGGTAACCGACCGGATCCTGCACCCAGTCGATCCTCCCATCCGGCAACCAGCCAAGCAGAGTCGTGTGGGAAAGGCCGTTCTTGACCGCCGTGGGCAGCTCCGGAATGGCGGAGTTGGAATACTCAACGGTCAACTTGGTCTTCGTGTCCGGCCCAACAACCGTAAGAAGCTTCCTTCCGGCTGCGTCATACCCCCTGGTCACGGTCTGGGACGTGTAAACTCCGCCTTCCGAAGCCGGAAGTTTCCAGTGGTCGACGATCTCGGTCTCATTTTCGAGGGCATTCCGCTTGATGACCTGCCACCAAGTCGAGTTGTCGGGCTGGAGGCGGATGACCAGATTCGGCGCCGAGTTGGTCCCGGGGCGGCTACTGCTCGGGGTGTAGTTCGCATGCGGGATAAAG
>JAYUUX010000420.1:0-5236 GCA_043754645.1 Verrucomicrobiales bacterium
GGCCTTTTGGATGACATCCTCGCTCTTTTCACGCCGGAGAAGGCCGATTCCGCCCGTGTCGACCAGCGTGAACGGACGGCCCAGCCATTCCGCTTCGGCGGTGACGCGGTCCCGGGTCACGCCGGGCTGATCATGGACGATCGCGATGCGACGACCCGCGATGCGGTTGAAAAGGGCGGATTTGCCGACATTCGGGCGACCGACGATGGCGATGAGCGCAGACATTGCCGCCAGCATGGACAATCCCGCTCCGGGAAGGAAGAACTCGCTACGACTCGTCCGCTTCAGGGGCGGGCGGCGCGTCCTTCAGGACCCGCACCCGGGTGACCCGCGGGCCGTCCATCTGCTCGACGCGGATCGCGAAAAACGCGAGCCGGACCTCTTCACCAAGCTTCGGGAAAGCCCCGAGCTTGTGGGTCAGCCAGCCGCTGGTCGTGGTGACATCCTCGGCCTCCAACGGTTCACCCACGAGGTCGGCCAGGTCGTGCAACGGCATGGCCCCATCGACCTCCCATTCGCGATCGTTGACCTGCTGGAGCAGCGGTTTCTCGTGGTCGAACTCGTCCTGGATCTGGCCGACCACGATCTCCAGGACATTCTCCAGGGTGACCAGCCCTACCGTGCCGCCGTATTCGTCGACGACCATCGCGAGATGGGTTTTCTGCTCGAGGAACCGACGGAGAAGCGTCTCCAAACGGGCGGTCTCGGGGACATAGATCAGCGTCCGCGCCACCGGGGCGAGGTCGGCTCCGGTGATCGCCTTCATGCGCGACGCCCAGATGTCCTTCGCGTGGACGACGCCCAACGTCTTGTCGAGGTCGCCGGCATCGCAGAGGGGGAATCGGCTGAACCGCGTCCGCTCCGCGACCGCCAGGCACTCGGCCATGCTCGCGTGGGTGTTCAGGCCCGTGACCTCGGAACGGGGCCTCATCACGTCGCGGACCTTGCGATGCCGGAGGTCCATGGCGTTCAACACCAGGTCGCGGCCGTAGGCCGATCCACCGGAACGCTGCTGGGACGCGCTGACCAGCAACCGGACTTCGTCCTCCGTGTGCGCCTCCTCCATCTCTCCGCTGTCCACCCCGAAAGCCTTCAACAGCCGGGCGGCGGACGCGTTCAGCAGCCACACGAACGGATACGCCAGGCGGTAGAACCAGATGACCGGCGTCGCGGTCCACATCGCGAAAGCCAGGGTCTGCCGGATGGCGAGCGCCTTGGGCGCCAGCTCGCCGATGACGATCAGGAGGTAGGAATTCACGAAGAAGCCGAAACCGATCGACACACCGCTCCGCACTCCCGGGGAGACCACGCCCAACTGGTCGAAGAGCGGATCCAGCAGGGTCTGGAATATCGGCTCCACCACGGCGCCCATGCCCAGTCCGACGAAGGTGATTCCAAGCTGGGTGGCGCCCAGGAACATGTCCAGGTTGTCCGCGATCCTCCGCGCCGCGATGGCGCGCCGGTTGCCCTTCGCGATCAGCGGATCCAGTTGCGTCGGGCGGATCCGGACGAACGACAGTTCGGCGATGACGAAGAACGCGTTGAACAGGATCAGGGCGAAGACGAGGAACGCCTTGCCCAGCAACACGCCCGAGACGGCATCCGCCAAAAGCATCACAACGTCACCTCCCCGAAGATGCTTCGGATCACGTCGCGCGACACCAGCACGCCCACTTCCGTCCCATCGTTCCCCATGACGATCGCCATGCGCCGCCCAGCACGCTGCATGCGGCCCAGCGCCTCGTCGACCCGCAGGTCCTGCGGCAGGAAAAGCGCCGGCTGAAGGAAGTCGGAGGCCGGCTGCGCAGGATCGACGTTCTCCCGGAAAATGATCGCCGAAAGATCCACGATGCCGACACAGCGTTGGACGCCCTTGTCCTGCGTCCGCAGCGGAATCCGCGACAGCTGCAACTCGCGGCACAGCCTGAGGATCTCGCCGACGGGCGTCGTCGGGGTGGCGGTGGTGACCTTGTCGAAGGGCAGCGTCAAATGCCCGACCGTGCGGCTCTGGAGATCGAGCACACGGTTCACCATCGTCCGCTCGTCGGAAGAAAGGAGGTTGCCGGAATCCTGCATCAGGAAGCGCAGCTCGTCGCGGTTGCCGAAGATGTGCCCCTGATACCGCCGCCCTCCCGTCCATCGAAGCAGCATCGAGGCGACTCCGTCCGACAACCAGACCAGCGGCCGAAGCGTCCAATGCACCACGCGGAAGACACGGGCGAAGAGAAGGCAAAGGCGGTTCGGATACTTCCGGAACAACTGCTTCGGCAGCAGCTCGACCAGCCCGTAGAACGCGAACGCCAGTCCGGCGAAAGCCGTCGCCGCGACCAGGTAGCGGCCCGGCAGCCGTTCCGCCAGGACCACCGCCAGCAGTCCGAACAGGACGAAGTTGGACAGCGTGTTGCCCACCAGCAACGTGGCCAGGAAATCTTCCGAACGATCAAGATACCCCAGCAGCAACGACGCGCTCCGATTGCCCTTCCGCTTCAATTGCCGGATCCGAAGGCGGCTCAACGAATGCACGCCCGCTTCCATCCCGGACATCAGGAACGACAAGGCCACCGTCGCTGCCAGCACGATGATGAGGGTTGGTCCGACTTCCATGGTCAGCCTTTCCCGGCAGGTTCGACCAGGAGCTCGCGCACCCGGCGTTCGTCGACGGATGTGGCCGTCAGTTTGAGGCCGCGGAAGACCGCCGATTCACCCGCCTTCGGCACGGCTTCGATCTGTCGCATCAGCAGGCCGCCCATCGTGTCGACGTCCTCCACTTCGCCGATGCCCGGATGCTCGCGATGAAAATCGTCGATGCGCATCGCGCCGTTCACGCGCCATCGGCCCGGACCGATCCGCTCCATCACGAAGCCCTGCACCGTCTGCTCCGCGCGGAAACGGCCCACCACCTCGGCGAGGATGTCCTCCATCGAAACGATCCCCGCCGTCCCGCCGTATTCGTCCAGCACCAGCGCCACGCCGCGGCGTTGACGCTGCAAGGCCTGAAGGAGCTGCAACAGGTTCATCGTCTCCGGCACGGAAGCCGGGATCTCGACGAGGTCGATCATGTCGGTGTTCGGATCCAACAGGAGCCGGCGGGCGTTGAGGATGCCGACGACGTTGTCGTTGGCCCGGTCGTAGATCGGGAGGTAGCGCCTCCTCAGCTTCCGGGCCTGGACGGCCATTTCCTCAAGGCTGGCTTCGTCGGAGACGGTCGCCATGCGGGACCGGGGTTGCATCACGTCCTTCGCCGTGCGCCGATCAAGACCGACGATCTGGAGAATGATCTCGCGTTCCCCCGCGGCCAACGTGCCCTGCTGGAAAGCCAGCTCCACCAGCTCCTGATACTCGTCATCCGTCATTCCCGGCAGCGGCTTGATGCTGGTGCGCGCGAGCAGTCCGAGGAGGTTTTCGTTCAACCGCTGCATGACCCGGCGGACCGGACGCGACAGCTGTTGCACCAGCAGGAGCGATCCCGCCAAAGCCGAAGCAAACCTCTCCGGCGCCCGCACCGCCAGGGTCTTCGGCGCGATTTCGCAACCGAGGAGAGTGATGAGAAACGTCACGCCGGCCGCGGCGAACATGTTCCATCCCTCGCCCAGCGCCAGCCATAGGGAAGCCGCGACCAGCGCAGCGTTGGCGAGGGTGTTGCCCAGGACGATGGTCGCGAGGAGGTCGTCCGGTTCGGAGAGCAGCTTCTGCAGGACGAGCCCGGATTCGGGCCGACGCTCCGCCAGCTGCCGGAGCTGCCATTTGCTCAACGAGAACAGGGCCGTCTCCGCCAGGGCGAAAAAGAAGCTGATCGCGGCAAAAACCACGAGCCCAGCCAATACGACCAAAGGCGTCACGCCGCGGAGTATGGAAACCGGCACGTCACGGGAGCAAACCAAAGGTGAAGAGTTCCTTGCCCGGCAAGACCAGGCGGAGCCGATGGGGCATCCAGCTCGAAGCCGGAACCTGTGGAACAATGCCCATGCCGGTGGGGTCGGGAAGGTGTGGATGCGAATGGATCATCAGTTCATGGCGATGGGGTTTGGATGTTTGGCTTATCGCGCAGTTCGCCCCCGGGCTGGTTTAACTCGGTGGCAAAACCACCAACACCTTTTCCACACAGTGACGGTCCATGTCTGACTGGGGCGCTGGTTCCGTCCAGGAACGGCATTCTGCCGAACCAAAGGCCGACGCCCTACCGGATGAATAAGCGCAGTTCGCCCCACGCGATCATTCCTTCGCGCAAGGCGTCCAGGTGACGGAGCCGCGCACCCGCGTGGTCGCGGCGAACGGGGATGACTTCGCCGAGGCCCACGTCTCCGGCGGCGTAGCGGGCTGCGGTGCTCTTCGCGACGGCCTCTAAACGCGGGAGCACGTCGACTTCGAGAGAACGTGATTCGGCCAGCGCGGCGGCGAGGCGGGTGTGGGCGTCGCGCACCCTCACTTCCAATTCCGCGCGGGTGGAACGGGCGCGGGCTTGGGCGGCGTCTCGCCGACCTTCGGCTTCCGCCACCCGTCCGCGTCCGTTGTCGAAAAATGGCAGCGGCAGGCTCACCCCCACGTCGAAAGCGTCCTGTCTCGTGGATTCAATCCGGCGATAGAGCAGTTCGGCTTTGAGGTCGGGGATGCGCGCGGCGCGGGCGGAGAGGATTTCGGCGTCGCGAGCGGACACGTCGGCTTCGGCGGTGGACAGGGCAGGATGCGCCGCAAGTTTGGAAGACAGCTCCTCCAGGGCGGGCAGATCGAACGCCGTCCGCAGGGAACCGGAGACGGACTCCACCAACTCGGCCCGCAGTCCGATGGTGGCGGACAAGGCCACGAGGGATTGGGTCCGCATCCCTTCGCTGCGTTGCGATTCCATGCGGGCTGTCGCCAACTCCGCTTCCACGCGGGCGACCTCCGAAGGCACGGCGTCACCTGCGGACACACGGGCACGGGCCAAGGTCACGGCCTGTTCGGCGGATGTGAGCAACTCGGCCCGGACCCGGCGGGCTTGTTCTTGGAACAGCGCGGTGGCGAAGGCCGAGCGGACCTTGCCCTGTGCTTCGAGCAGCCGAGCTTCGGCCTCGCGGTTCAGGCGCTCGCGGTCCAGTTCCTCGATCTTCACGGCTTTGGCCCGCTTTCCGCGGAGCGGCACGGTGAAGCCGACCCCGGCCAGATAGTCCGCGTCGCGGGCGGTGCGCCCGTTGAACGGCGCGTTCTCCATCCGCACTATGGCTTCGGGATTCGGCAGCGCGCCCGCCTGCTGAACCCG
>JAYUUX010000421.1:0-2507 GCA_043754645.1 Verrucomicrobiales bacterium
GGCCGAGTCGGACGAGGCCAAGTTTTTCAAGATCAGCGAGGCCGAAGTGGCTGTTTGAACCATGCCGAAAATACCCGGAGTCCGGCATCAGGACGCGCTGAGGGTTTTCGAAAAGCTCGGCTACCGGATCCTCCGGCAGAGCGGTCACATCGTCCTGTCCAACGGAGAAAACCGGCTCGTCATCCCGTGCGCCAACCCGATTGATCCCTACACCATGGGGGCGATAGCCCGCGATGCGGGACTGGCACCGGATGAATTCCGGCGGCTCCTTTGAGCCTCTCCCAACCCGCCCCCACGATGTCGAAGGACGCGCTCATCATCGTGAACCTCTCCGGCCGCGGGGATAAGGACGTCATGCAGGTCGCGTCGAAGATCGGCTTGCAGATGCCGAGCTGAATTCGGTAGGGCGGGTTTCCTCCAAAGCACGCTGAAGTAACCGATTCGCGATGAACAAGAGCGCCCAATGAACAACTACGCCAAGATCGGCGAACTGATCGCCACTTCGCTGTTTCTTGTAGTCGGATTGGTCGCTGCGGGTTGGCCTGCGCGCCAGATCTGGCTTTTCGTTTGCAGCTCAAAGTGGCCGGTGTGCCGTGGCAAGGTCGTCCATTCCGAAATCGAGCAGGACGAAGATAGCCGACTCTTCACGCTAAAGGTGGAGTATTCGTTTGAGGTGGATGGCCGCAACGTCACCGGCACGATGATGCGTTTCGGCTTCCCGCCCGACGATCGGAGCGAAACTCGAAGCGAAGTCGAACATCGGGCCGCGGATTTCCAAGTCGGAGCCGAGGTGCCAGTCCTTCATCACCCAAAAAATCCGCGTATCTGTTTCCTGCAGCGAAGTCTGGATCCGTGGGTGTTCTTTCACCTTGGGTTCGGCTTGTTCGTCGCGGCATTTAGCGCCTCCGCGTTGATGGATTCCCTCCGATAGCGATCACTTCCACACGATCGCCCAGGCAATCCGCCGACGGTTTTCCGCAACTGGCCGGGAGCGCGCGTCTTTCTGGTTGGGCAACGTCTCGCTCCCGATTCGCCGGTGATTGCGCGGGCATCACGAGCCAGCAGCCGAGCGAGGAGGTAGTCACAGAGACGTATCGCACATGAATCTCCGAGTTCGTTCTACGCACGGTTTGACCGCATTGATCATGGCCTACGGATTGGCCTCGCAAGGCCTGGCCGCCGAGACCAATTCGCCGGTTGTCCTTCCCACGATGGTGATCTCAGCGGAGGCGGAAGGGGATTCCCTCGTCCAGCCCACGTTTCTTCCGGCGGTGGATGGCGCCAAGGTCTACTCCGGCAAGAAGACGTCGGTGATCGACTTGGACGACCTGCCGCGCATCAACAACAACAACTACCGTCAGGCGCTCTCCAAGACGCCCGGGCTCTTGATCAGCGAGGAGACCAGTCCGCTCGTCAGCATCGGCTACCGCGGCCTGAATCCCCATCGGGCGCAGTTCACGCAGGTTCTCAAGGACGGCATCCCGATCCACGCCGACCAGTTCGGCTACCCGGAGGCCTACTACACTCCCCCGCTGGACACGGTGGACCGGTTGGAGTTCATCCGCGGCGGCGGTTCGCTGATGTATGGCCCGCAGCCCGGCGGCGCGATCAACTTCGTCACGCACCGCCCGTCGTTGGACCGCGAATTCTCGGCCTATACGCAGCACGTGCTCGGGAGCGACAGCCTCTACTCCACCTTCAACTCCATCGACGGCACCGTCGGGCGGGTCGGCTACTACGCCTACTTCAACCACCGTCAGACCGACGGGTTCCGCACGGCCAACAGCGACGTCGATCTGAACACCGGCAGCATCCGCTTCGTGCTCGATGCGAAGACGGACAGCCGTTGGATCTTCACCTTCGACGCCTACGGCGAAGAACACGGCGAACCCGGCGGCCTGACGTTTGCCACCGGCGCCAACACGGTGAACTACGACGTCGACCGCGAGGCGAGTTCGCGCTTCTTCGACCGCTTCACCCTCGAGCGCTACAACGCCTCGCTGGCATGGGAGAAGGATTTCTCCGAAGGCACGCAAATGACCGTGACGGCTTGGGGCGGATACTATGCGCGCTTCAGCAAACGCCAGCGGGGCGGCGGCTTCGGCACGTTGCCTTCGGGCGCGGCGGCGAACAGCAACACGATCGAGCTGCAGGAGTTCTACACGGAAGGCTTCGAGACGCGCCTGCGCCACGACTACCAGCTTGGCGGAGAGACCCAGACCCTCGCGGCCGGCGTGCAGCTCTACCACACGGCCTCGCCCCGCATCGACAAACGCGGCGCCACTGCGGACGCCGAGGACGGGCAGGTCCGCGGCCGGAGCGAGCGCTCGGTGATATACGCACCGGTGTTCGTCGAGAACCGCTTCGTCGTCGGAAAGCTGTCGATCACGCCGGGTTTCCGTCTCGAAAACTTCCGGCAGACGGCGAAGGAGGGCATCAACCTCGACAAGGCGGCCGCGGGCACTCCGCTCGGCGACAAGAGCGAGACGGGCTTCGTGCCGCTCCTC
>JAYUUX010000422.1:0-8783 GCA_043754645.1 Verrucomicrobiales bacterium
GAGTTGCTCGTCTTCGACCGCGTCGCCCAGACATTGACCATCATCGTCAACGCCAGCGTCGTGCCGGGCCAGAGCCTGGTCGAAGCCTACGAAGACGCCGGTGGCGAGATTGAACGACTCGTCGCGCTGCTGGAGCAGCCGCTGGAAACCCAACTCGTCCCGCTCGGCGGCCATGTGCCCGATCTCGCGGTGACAAGCAACGTCACCAAGGAGCAGTTCCTCGCCAACGTCGAGGCGTCGAAGAAGTTCATCACCTCCGGCGACATCATCCAGATCGTCGGTTCGCAGCGCTTCAGCGCCTCGATCAAGGCCAGCCCGCTCGAAGTCTACCGCGCGGCGCGCACGATCAATCCGTCGCCCTACATGTTCCTGCTAGAGCTCGAAGGATTCTCGCTGGTCGGCGCGTCACCCGAGCTGCACGTCCGCTGCGAGGACAACCATGTGGAGATTCGCCCGATCGCCGGCACCCGCGCCCGCGGCAAAACGACCGAAGAGGATCTCGAATTGGAGAAGGAGCTCCTGGCCGATCCCAAGGAACGCGCCGAGCACGTCATGCTCGTGGACCTTGCCCGGAACGACATCGGCCGGGTCTGCGATTTCGGCACCGTCGAGGTGAAGGACCTGATGATCGTCGAGCGTTACAGCCACGTGATGCACATCGTCTCGCAGGTGGAAGGCACGCTCTCGAAGAAACACACGCCCTACGACCTCATGCGCACGACGTTCCCCGCCGGAACGCTCAGCGGCGCGCCCAAGATCCGGGCCATGCAGATCATCTCACAGCTTGAGGGCACCCAGCGCGGACCCTACGGCGGCTGCGTCGGCTATTTCAGCTTCAACGGCAACCTCGACTGCTGCATCACCATCCGCACCGCCTTGCTGAAGGACGGCAAAGCCCACGTGCAGGCCGGCGGCGGCTGGGTCAACGACTCCGTCCCGGAGGCCGAGTTCCAGGAAACCGTGAACAAGTCCAAGGCCATGCTGCGCGCGGTGGCGACTGCGGAGACCTTTCACACTGGGAAGTGATCGTGGAGTTGGTGAGACTGCTTCCGGAATTGTCCGGCTATTGCGGTTTGCGGGGCCCGGCGCCACATCCAATCCCTACCACCATGCTTCGCTACACCCTCATCTTCCTGGTCGTCGCCATCATCGCCGCCGTGCTGGGTTTCGGCGGCATCGCGGGCACCGCCGCCTGGATCGCCAAGGTCTGCTTCTTCGTCTTCCTGATCTTCGCCATCGTGTCGTTCTTCAAGAAGTAGCCTGAATCGCCGGCTCGGCTGGCGGGCTCGCGTCGGATGTCCGGGCGCACATGAACGTCCCACCCAGCGCATCAGCATGGCCACCGCCGCTCTGCCGATCCTCCTCAGGCTCGTCATGACCGTGCTCGCGGTGCCGGGCTGGAGTCCGCAACCCGCTACGGCCCTTGCCCGCGGCCCAGCGCCAGGAACTGGTCCGGCTCCGTGAAAGCGGAGGGATCACCGACGAACTGGCCCACGCCATCGAACGCGAGCTGGATCTCGAAGAGCTGGGGCTGGGTTGACCACCGCGCTTGTGTTGCGCCGGGGGAGCTTCCAATCTGACCGCGTTTCGACGTTTCCGGCCAATGTCCGGCCGTCGATCCAAGCCACGAAATGAACGAGCCCGCGATCACGCCCGAACTGGTAGCCAAGCACAACCTGACGCCCGACGAGTATCAGAAGGTCCTCGAGATCCTCGGCCGCGCCCCCACCTATACCGAGCTCGGGATCTTCTCGGTCATGTGGTCGGAGCACTGCTCCTACAAGAACACGAGGCCGGTGCTGAAGGGCTTCCCGACCAAGGGCGAGAAGATCCTCGTCGGCGCGGGTGAGGAAAACGCCGGCATCATCGACGTGGGCCACGGCATCGCCATCGCCTTCAAGATCGAGTCGCACAACCACCCGAGCGCCGTCGAACCCTTCCAGGGCGCGGCCACAGGCGTGGGCGGCATCATCCGCGACATCTTCACCATGGGCGCCCGGCCGGTCGCCGCGCTGAACTCGCTCCGCTTCGGCGAACTCTCGAATCCCGAAGTGCGCCGCCTGTTCTCGGGCGTCGTTTCCGGCATCGCCCATTACGGCAACTGCTTCGGCATCCCGACCGTCGCCGGCGAGGTCTATTTCGACAAAAGCTACGAGGGCAACCCGCTGGTAAACGCCTTCGCGCTCGGCGTGCTGCGCCACGACCAGATCACGCGCGGCGCGGCCAAGGGCGTGGGCAATCCCGTCTTCTACGTCGGGCCCGCCACCGGCCGGGACGGTCTCGCGGGCGCGGCCTTTGCGTCGCAGGACTTGACCGAGGAATCCGCCGAAGGACAGCGCGGGGCCGTGCAGGTGGGCGATCCCTTCATGGAGAAGCTCGTCTGCGAAGCGTGCCTGGAGTTGCTCGCCACCGGTTGCGTGGCCGGCATGCAGGACATGGGCGCGGCTGGGTTGACCTGCTCAACCTGCGAAACTGCCGCCCGCGCGGGCACGGGCATCGAGATCGAGTTGGACAAGGTGCCGCAGCGCGCGCCGAACATGTCCAGCTACGAGATCATGCTCAGCGAATCGCAGGAGCGCATGTTGATCGTGGTCCACAAGGGCCAGGAAGAGGCGGTGAAACGCATCTTCGACAAGTGGGACCTCCCTTGGGCGGAGATCGGTGTCGTCACCAACACCGGCCGGATGGTCGTCCGCCATGGCGGCAAGATCGTCGTTGATGTGCCCGCCGCGAAACTGGCCGACGAAGCGCCCGTCTATCAGCGCGAATCTAAGGAAGCTGCCTACATGGCCGGTGTTCGCGCGTTCCGCCTCGACGGCATCGCCGACACTAAGGACGCCGCCGGCGACCTGAAGAAGCTTCTCGCCAACCACTCCATCGCCTCGAAGAACTGGGTCTACCGCCAATACGACCACATGGTCCGCGACGGCTCCATCGTCTGCCCCGGCAGCGACGCGGCGGTCATCCGGATCAAGGCCGACAGCCTCCCGATCACCAAGGCCGAGTATGCCGCGAAGCAGGCAGCGAAGGGCATTGACTCCGCTAGTGGCACCGGCGCCCTCGCCGGTGTCGTCCAACAGGCGCCCCCGCCTGTTGGCTCTACGGCAACCAGCACAGGCGAGGGCGCCTGTGCCACTAGCCCTGCCACTGAGGTCATCCCGGACAAGTTCGTGGCCTTCACCGTGGACTGCAACGGCGGCTACGTTTACCTCGACCCGTATGAAGGCGGCAAAGCGGCCATCACCGAAGCCTGCCGCAATCTCGCCTGCACCGGCGCGGTGCCCGTGGGCTCGACCGACAACCTCAACTTCGGCAACCCGCACTACCCCGAGATCTTCTGGCAGTTGAAGGAATCCGTCCGCGGGATGGCCGAAGGCTGCCGCGCCTTCGACGCGCCTGTCACCGGCGGCAACGTCTCGCTCTACAACCAGCGTGGCGCGCTCGGTGCCATCGACCCGACGCCCACCGTGGCCGTCGTCGGCATCATCGACGATCCGAAGCACATCACGACCCAGTGGTTCAAGGACGAGGGCGACGCGATCATCCTGCTCGGGGCGCCCGTGGACACCGCCGATCCGCTTCAAGGCCTCGGCGGCAGTGCCTGCCTGAAGACGATTCACGGCCTGAAGACCGGCCTGCCTCCGCGCGTCGATCTCGCTGCGGCTAGGAAGCTCCATGACACCACCCTCAGCCTGATCCGCAGCGGTGCGGTCAAGAGCGCCCACGATGCGAGCGAAGGCGGCCTTGCCGTCGCGCTGGCCGAAAGCTGCTTCAGCAACCAGATCGCGAAGGAAACCTTCCAGTTCCTCGGCGCCACGGTGGATCTCTCCGCCGTCACCGGCACGCGCCTCGATGCGCTTCTCTTCGGCGAAACCCAGAACCGGATCGTCCTCTCCGTGGCTCCGGCCAACGTGGACGCCGTCCTGGCTCAGGCCCAGGCGACCGGCGTTCCCGCCACAAAGATCGGCACCGTTGGCGGCACGTCGCTCACGATCAAAGCCGGTGCGACGACGCTCTCGTCCAAGGTCGCGGATCTGCACGATCCCTGGTGGAACAGCATCGCCCGCGCGATGGTGTGACGGCTCCGTGGTAGGGACGGCTCGCCGAGCCGTCCCCATTTGCAGGCGGAGCCTGCGCGAGCGAAGCGAGCATCTTCGGCGGAAGAGGATCTCACGACCGAGCTACTCACTCCGTTCGCCTCGCTTCGCTCGATCCATGGACAGCTGTGCCCGCCGTCCCTAACTTGGCGACATCCGGTCTGCTGGCTTGTGCGATCCGGGCCTGAGCCTACGGTCTCGTGTGTTATGAAGGGATTGAGAAGGTTTGTTTTCATCTACGTTAGCCAGCCGGCTCAGGCCACGTTCTTGATCGCTTCATGCCATTCAGCGGCGGGCAGCCGTCGCGATTGCGATCGGCGAGCCTGGTGGCCGCCTGGATTGAGACAGGGGAGTTGCGCTCATTTCACCTCTCCATGACTTCAGTGCAGTTCATCAAGCGCCTTGTGGTCGGCGTTGTGCTCGCCGCGACGTTTGTCTTCCTCACGTGGGTCGCGGTTAGGACTTGGCAGCTCGAAAGATATTACCACGAACAAAGCTCCGGCCATGAATTGCTCGTTCAACTGAAGCGGGACCGACGCCCTGAGAACCTAGATTCCAAGGTATGGGAAGAAGCAGCGGGCTGGGCCATCACGGCCCACGCGAACGTATGTTTTTCAGAATCTCATGTGCCAATCGACGAATTGAGGCGATTTCGAGCCGATCTTGAGAAGCGCCTTGATGGAGAAGTAGATTTGGCGACGGTTGATTGGATTTGGCAGCGGCTCGCAGAAACCGGGCCTCATGGACGACAGTATCGAGAAAAATTCGAGCCTCAATATCGAGATCATGTGAACTACGCGTTGACCAACAGGTAGCGTGTTGACGGGGTGGATTCTTTCACTGAGCCGCCTCGAAACTTCCGACGAACACGACCCGCCACGGCAGCCACACAGCGAGGCCACACCCGCCGATGGTCTCACCCGAATTTCCTCTCCCTTCTTCTCGCCTGCCCCAAGGCGGCTCGGCGGGACCCTTCGCCCTACCACGCTGAACCTTTGGTGCAGACACACCAACGCTACCTCCCCTACTTCGCCGAACTCTGCCCCACCGTCACCCGCGCCCGCATGGCTTCGAGCGTCTTCGGGCCGATGCCGCTGACCTTTTCCAGATCGTCCACCTTGCCGTAGGGCCGGCCCGCGATGATCCGTCGGCCGAGGTTGTCGTTTACGCGCGGCAACGTCATCAACTCGGCCAGCGTGGCGGTGTTGACGTTGATCACGGCGGTGGCCTCCTGCGCCACTTGTTCGCGGGACTTCGCCTTGCCGCATTGGTTGAGGCCGACGGCCGCGAGGATCCCGGCGATGGCGATGCCCATCACTTTCGAGACGAGCCGCGAGGTGACGTTCCGGGCGATCCGGTTGCCGAGTCCGGCCATGGGGTCGTTTGATTTCGCCATGGGGTGGAGAGTTGGCCGGTCGAAGTTTTCCGGCCAGAAGTTTCCCCCGGGCTTTCGAATCACCGGTAGTCTCTTCCGAGTCGATGCCGGCGGTCCGGATTTCCGCTTTTGGTTCCGGGCGAACCGGAGTGAAGTCGAACCGCGAATCCGCCGAAGCTCAGGGAACGAACATGAAACCGATCCTCGCCGAGTCCGAGTTCAACCGCGTGCGCCAGTGCCGCTACGGCCTGATGCTCTACAACAAGAACGACGTCTACGTGGGCGGCTCCTTCGAGCGCTACGGCGAGTTCAGCGAGGGCGAGGTGGAGATGTTCCGCACGATCGTCGGGCCCGGTCACAAGGTCATCGAGGTCGGGGCCAACATCGGTTCCCACACCGTTTTCCTCGCCCGCCAGGTCGGTCCCACCGGGCAGGTCATCGCCTTCGAACCCCAGCGCATCGTCTTTCAGACGCTGTGCGCGAACATCGCCCTGAACAGCTTCCGCAACGTGCTCGCCTACCCAATGGCCGTGGCGGACGAACCCGGCTTCGTGAAGATCCCCGAGCTGGATCCGACGCGGGAAATCAACTTCGGCGGCCTGAGCATCGAGGGCCACCAGCAGGGCTGCACTACGCGCCAGGTGACGCTCGACCAACTCAACGAGTCCGACGTGAAGCTCATCAAGATCGACGTCGAAGGCATGGAGCTGCGTGTGTTGAAAGGCGCGGCCGAGACCATCAAACGCTGCCGGCCGCTGCTCTATCTGGAGAACGACCGCGCGGAGAAGGCGGCCGAACTAGTCGGCCATCTGCGCGGCCTGAACTACGACCTCTACGAGCACCTCCCGCCGCTCTTCAATCCGCGCAACTTCTACGGCAATGCGGAGAACGTCTTCGGCGACATCGTCTCCGAGAACCTGCTCTGTGTGCCGGCTGAAAAGCGCTGGACGCCGCCGGGTTTGACGAAGGCATAGGGTGGGTCGCCGTTGCCGGGGTGCTTCGACCCGCGAGCCAGCTCCGCTGTGAACAACTCTCCGGTCGGCTCCCTTGCCAACGGGAAGTTCGCTTGCAATTTCACGCCATGAACGTGGCCGCCCCGAAACGCAGACGGATCTTCAATCGGAGGAACTTCCTCGTCGCCGGAACTCTCGCGGGTCTCGGAGGCGCGTGGGTCGCGAGTTCCTCCTCGTGGTCCGCACGATTCATCCGGGACCGTATCGCGGAGATCGGCCGAAAGGTTCCCGCCTCCCGATTCCGGCCAGATCCGGCGACATGGCGCGACAACGGCATCACCCTCGCTTGGCTCGGCCACGCCACCGTCCTCGTCAACTTCTACGGCGTCCGCATCCTCACTGATCCCGCGCTCTTCCCGCGCATCGGCGTCGACCTGGGGCTCGGCAGTCTGGGGCCGCAGCGCCTTGTCGCCTGCGCCCTGTCGGCGACGGATTTGCCCGAGATCGATCTGGTGTTGTTGTCCCACGCTCACTTCGACCATCTGGACACGCCTTCGCTCGCCGTGCTGCGTGGGCGGCCGCAGGTCGTGATGTCCCGGGATACGTCCGATCTCGTTTCGGTCAGGCGCTTCGCCAGCGTGAAGGAACTGCGCTGGGGCGAACGCGCCGTTGTCCGCACTCCGCGTGGCGAGTTGGCCGTCGAGTCCATCGAAGTCCGTCACTGGGGCGCGCGCGTCCGCCGCGACACCCATCGCGGCTACGGCGGCTTCATCGTTGAACGCGAGGGGCGCAAACTCCTCTTCGGCGGAGACACGGCGGACACACCGCTCTTCGCCGCCTTGCGGTCGAAGGGCCCTTTCGATGCCGCGATCATGCCCGTGGGCGCCTACGATCCGTGGATCCGCAGCCATTGCTCGCCGGAGCAGGCCGTCGCCATGGCCGATGCCGCGGGCGCACGGTTCTTCGTTCCGATCCACCATCAGACCTTCAAGCTGAGCAACGAACCGGTGCTCGCTCCCATCGAGCGCACCCAGGCCGCGCTGGCCAAAGAGGCGGGCCGCATCGCGCTCAAGGACATTGGCGGGACGGCGGTGATACACGGGTGAGACGCTGAATATCCCTTTGGCCTTTGGCCTTCTGATTTCGTCATTCGCGGACTTTCCGTTTTCGCCCGAGGCGCGCTACCGTCTGGCCCATGAACGAGACGATGACCGCGTTTGCGACTCCGGCCATGCCCGATCCGAACGGCCACTACGGGCCTTTCGGCGGACGCTACGTGCCAGAGACGCTCATGCACCCTTTGCAGGAGCTGGAGGCGGAATACTTCCGTGCCCAGGCCGATCCGGCCTTCCAGCAGGAACTCAGCTACTACCTCCGCGAATTCGTCGGCCGCCCCACGCCCCTCTACTTCGCCGAACGCCTGACCCGGGAACTGGGCGGCGCGAAAATCTACCTCAAGCGCGAGGACCTGCTCCACACCGGCGCCCACAAGATCAACAACGCGATGGGCCAGATCCTCCTCGCGAAACGCATGGGCAAGACCCGCATCATCGCCGAGACCGGCGCGGGCCAGCACGGCGTCGCCACGGCCACGGTGGCGGCCATGTTCGGCATGAAGTGCGTCATCTACATGGGCGCGGTCGACTGCGTCCGGCAGGAGTTGAACGTCTACCGGATGAAGATGCTCGGCGCGGAAGTTGTGCCCGTGAAGGCCGGCCAGCAGACGCTCAAGGAAGCCGTCAACGAAGCCATGCGCGACTGGGTGACCAATGTCCGCAGCACCCACTACATCCTCGGCACCGCCTACGGCGCCCACCCGTATCCGGTCATGGTGCGCAATTTCCACCGCATCATCGGTGACGAAGCGCGCCGCCAGATCCTGGAGATGGAAGAACGCCTGCCCGACCTGCTCCTCGCCTGCGTCGGCGGCGGATCGAACGCCATCGGCCTCTTCTACCCGTTCCTCAACGACGCCTCCGTGAGGATGACCGGTGTCGAAGCCGGCGGTGAAGGCATCTTCCCGGAGAAGCACGCCGCGAGGTTCCAGGGTGGATCGCTCGGAGTTCTCCAGGGCACCCGCAGCTACATCCTGCAGGACGAGTTCGGCCAGATCCAGCTCACCCATAGCGTGAGCGCCGGTCTCGATTACGCCGCGGTCGGGCCCGAGCACGCGTGGCTCAACGACAACAAGCGCGTGCAATACACCTATGCCACCGATCCCGAGGCGCTCGATGCCTTCATGCGCCTCGCGCGGATCGAAGGGATCATCCCCGCGCTAGAGAGCAGCCACGCCGTTGCCGAAGCGATCAAGGTCGCGCCCAAGATGTCGAAGGACGCGCTCATCATCATCAACCTCTC
>JAYUUX010000423.1:0-5829 GCA_043754645.1 Verrucomicrobiales bacterium
CGCGCTCGTCGAACCGCGCCGCGCCGGCGAATACCTGAAGCTTTCAGTGTCCGATTCCGGGGAGGGCATCTCGGCCGAAACGATCAACCGCCTTTTCGAACCCTACTTCACCACCAAGGAATTCGGGAAGGGAATGGGCCTCGGACTTGCCATCTCCAACGGGATCTCCCACGACCACGGAGGGTGGATGGAGGTCGAAAGCGAGGTGGGAAAAGGAAGCCGGTTCAGCGCGTATTTCCCCCGCCTCGCGCCCAACCAGATCCAAACCAAGAGCTCTCCGGCGCCCGTCGCCGAGACGAAATCCCTCGAAGGCACGGAAACGATCCTCCTCGTCGACGACGAGGAACTGGTGCGCCTCGTGGCCCGGGCCGTCCTCAGTTTCCGCGGCTACAACATCGTCGAAGCGGTCAACGGCGAGGACGCCGTCGCCAAGTATGAAGCGGGTCCCGACAAATACGCCCTCGTGCTGATGGATTTGCACATGCCGAGGATGAACGGCTGGGATGCCATGGTGAAAATCCGGGCGATCAACCCCAAGGCCAAGATCGTCCTGCTATCCGGCGGGTCCATGCAGGACCTTCCCCAGGATCTGAAGGCGAAGGGAGCGATGGCCGTCCTGCAGAAGCCGTTCGAGAACATCGAACTTGTCCAACTGGTCCGCCGGATCCTCGACAAGGAGGTTTGAGGCCCTGTCCGGCAGCGGGCCTCAAGAAGTCCTGACGCCGAAAAAATTGTCAGGAATAGGCCACCCAGCCGGATTCGTTCGGTTGGCCGTAGCGCTGGACCCGGCGGAGATTCCCGGTCGCGGCATCCATGGAAGCCATCTCCTCGGCGGACTCACGGAGTTTTTCGGCCAAAGCCGCGTCATTCGATCGCTCAAGCCCGATCAGCTCGGCAACGAAAGCGCGGACCAGCTTTTCGTCGTCAACGCCCAATGAAACGATGACCTCGCCAAAGCTCCCCGACTCGAGCTTTTTCCGGAGCAGGGTTTTCCGCTCCTGGGCGGCGGCGACGTTCTCCCAATCCCCGACTGAAATAGCGGCGCCCTCCGCCAGCGTTTCCCTCCGCCATTCCTCATAGACCGAAATCAATGGTGCGGCGGAGCTGGGCATGGCTGGATCAGGCGACCATCTGGTTCGGGAGCTCGGGCTTCTGGACGCCCTGCTGGAGCATCTCGGCCCACGTGTCCCGCAGGATGCGCACCCGGGCCAGGACATCCACGAGCCCCTCCTTGTCCTTCTGGACATTGCTCTCCTGCAGCCGGCGGTCCATGTAGCCGTATAGCCGCCGCAGATGGATGGCGATGTCCCCGCCGTCGCGCATGTTCAACGAAAGGCTCAGCTCGTTGATGATGGCCTGGGCCCGGAGGATGTTGTTGTTGACCGCTAGGTTGAACTCCAAAGGGTCCTCCTGGTCGAAGCCCCGGAGTCCCTTTTCGAGGAACCCGATGGCGCCGTCGAAAAGCATCAGGACCAGGGTGCCGGGGGACGCCGTCTGGGTCGCCACCTGACGATAAGACTGCCAGGGATTCTTCGAGATCATCGTCGAATGGGTCAGAGAAGGTTTTTGAGTTTGATGGCGAGCAGCTGGGAGATGCGGTCGATGCCTTCCTTCGGCGGGTAGTTCAGGCTGGACACGAGTTCGCGGCCGCGCTGCACCATCTCCGGCCTCGCATCGGGCAGGCTGTGGAGCTTCTCCTCGAGCTTCTGCGTGCTCGAGAAATCGACGGTCGACTCGGTTGACTGGCCGGGGCGCGGGGCCGGTTTTCCCGACGGAGTCGGGTTTACCGGCTGGGAACCATAGTTGGATCGGATTTCCATACGTTCACTTTCAGGCAAGCGTTAGATTGGCCTACTGCCCAATTTTCACCCTTACCTACTTGATCGGAGCTTGGTGAAAAATCTTTAGCGGTTTCCGGCCTGACGGCCCGGAATTGTCCCGAGGAGCATCGAGACGGCGTAGCGTCCGAAGCGTGTCGGGGAATCAAGCACGCTCTGGGAATCGAAAGGCGTCGATCCGGAACCCTTCAACGCGGATTGAAAATAGCGCCGCGCGCCGCTCGCAACCGCCGGATTGCCTGCATCGAGAACCTCATCCACCGACCAGAGGATCCGCCCGGACTGGACCTCCACGAGGGAAAGCCTCAACCCGATGGCCAGCGGCGGAAACGCCGAGAACTGGGTCACGTCGCCAAACAGGACCGCATCACAGCCGGTCTGCTGGCGGATGGATTCGAGAACGCCCGCCGGGAGCTCCTGCACGAGCCGCAGCTTCGGTCGACCGGTCCATCGCGCAAGGTCGGCCGCAGAAACTTCCACGGCTTCGACCAACCCGGAACCGGCCAATTGAGGAGCGACCAGCGGCCCGATCGTCGCAGCGCCGGCGTCAAGCCCGGGCCGGTCCCCCGACGCGGTCAACGGCAATACGGCAACCCGCCGCAAAGTGGGAGGCAAGGTCTCCGCGCTGCGATGCACGTTCGAGGGCTTGTAGGATTCGCCGCTGACCGAGTCGCCCGATGGAAGCGTCCGGCATCCGACGACGACGAGGGCGCCAAGCAGCGCGAAAAGACTAACGAGGCCGTTGCGCATGGATGAGTTCGAGGAAGTCCAGGTTGCGCCCGAGCCAGGGACCGAGACGGAGTTCCAGCAACTGGGAGAAGCCGATGATGTCCTCTTCGCCGCCAAGAATCCGTTCGGCGTCCGAGACGATGCCGCCGAGAAGTTCCCAATGCTCGCGGAACGAGCCCTGACCGCTGGTGATTTCATCGATCGACACTCCCCACAGATCCTTCAGAAAACCAAGCCCAAGCATCGGCGTCCTGAAGGCCGGTGCCAGATTAAGCCAGAGCGAACGGGCCACCGGCCAGTCATTGATCAGGACCAGCATCGAGGCGGCGTCGACTTCGGCGATGAGCGAACGGATCTGGCGCCGCGCCGACGCGAGGACCTCGCCGCCAAGGGCGCCGGTCGTCACGGTCTCCACTTCCAATCGCTGGAAACCTGCCACATCCGGAAGCCGGAGCAGGTTGCCGACCTCCTCGCCGTCCACCGCCACTCGCGAGATGACCCGGCCCAGCTTGAGCGCAACCGTTCCCAATTGGCAGAGGATCGCGCCAAGCGGAAGGGTCGAGGCGTTCTGAATGCCAACGGGCGCGCCGTCCAAGGTGACGACGGGGATGACGGCGGACTGGCGGGGCGTGTTCACTTGGCAGTCTATCGGTCAGGCCCCGGCAGGGTTAAGCGGCTTCGTGGCGATCACTTGAATGTTTTCTGGAGGTAGCTGAGCTGGGCGTTGCTCAACGACTGCGCCCGCTCCATCGCGACAAACCCGTCGATCAACTGCTGGCGGCGCTGTTGCACCAGGCGTTCCTGATCCGAGACCTGCCTGTCGATCGACGTGGATTGTTCGGTGAAGAGCTTCTGCTTCTTGGTCAACGCCCCTTCGTCCCCGACCACGGTATCAAGGTATTTGACCAGCTTCGTGCCGAGTCCGCTGGTTGCGTTTGTGAAGAAGTCGCGCACATCGGTGAGGCTGGTCGCCAACGCCTTGTCGAGCTTGGCGGGATCGGAGAGGCTGAGCTTGTTGTCCTGGCCGTTTGTCGTGATGCCCAGCTTCTCCAGCCGGTTGAGCACGCCGGAAAGGCCGGTGACGTCCCCGTAGGTGAGGCGGCGCAGCTTGGAGCCGATGTCGGCCGCATCCGTCTCGCCCGCGAGGACCGAGGTCGAAACTTTTCCCGACCCGTCGATCGTGCTGGCGGTCCGGTTTTCGATCAGCGTCTGCGTCGTGTTGTATTCGGCGATGAAGTCGGTGATCGCGCTCTTGATCTTGGAGGAGTCCGACCGCACATCGATCGAAACGGCACCCTCTTTGACGACGTTGACGGTGAGTCCAGGAATGCCCGAATCATCCTCCGAGATGGTGTTGCCGCGGGCCGTCAGCGCCGGACCTCCGTTGATCGTGAACTCCATGTCCTGGCCGCGGACCAGGCTTCCGCCGGCCAGTCCCGTTGCCGCGAGAAAATTTCCGGTCACGTCCTCGAGCGAGATTCCGACATCGCCGCCCTTCTTGTTGGAAAGCACGAACCGGTCGTTGACCACGTCGTAGCTCGCCATCACGCCGGCAGACGAGTCGTTGATCCGCCGGATGACGTCGCTCGCCTTGTCGGTGGCGGCGGAAAACGTGACCTCGACCCCGTTGATCTTGAACTTGCCGGCGCCGCCATCGACGACCGGGGTGGCGAAATTGGCAGTGGCCAGGAAATTGTTCTGCCGGACCGAGCCAAGTTTCGAGGCGCTCGTGACCGACCCCGATCCGCCCGGGTTGTTGTAGAGCTTGGCCACCTGCAGGAAGTTCGAAGTGTCGTTGCTGCTGCCGAGGATGAGGGCGCCGGAGCTCGCGAGCGTGATCTTGTCCTGCGTTTCGTCGTAGGTGCCGCTCACCTCGCCGAACGTTGCGGTGCTGATCTTGTCGAAGACCTGCTGGAGCGTGTCCGTGCCGTCGATCGCCACGGACCTGCCGTTGATGCTGATGGTCCCGGACGTGATGGCCGTGGCGAATCCCGCATCCTTCAGGACCAGCGCGGAGACATCGCCGGTTGCGCTCAACCGGCTCCCGACATCCGAAACACCGCGCTGGGCGGCGGCCTTGGAAAGCCGCGAAACATTGATCCCGTAGGTTCCCACGGCCGCACCGGTGCCGACCGAGGATGTCGCCACCGCGGAGTCTGAACTGCTCGTGGAGCGGGAATTGAAGAGATCGGGGGCGTTGAGGGCGCTGATCCGGGCGCGCAGGTTTGAAACCTGCGTCTGCACGCTCGTGTAGGCCGAGGCCCGTTGGGCGATGGCGTCCTGATCCGCCCGCAAACGGGTCTGCGGAGTCCGTTCAAGCTGGGTCAATTGGTCGACGACGGTCTTCCAGTCGAAGCCGGAAGCGAGTCCCGAAAGGCTGAGATCTGCGGATGCCATATCAACCCTACCCATCGGCAGGCCGGGGCTTCGGCTTGAATCGTTTGATCGAACGTGCCCTGAAAAGAAAAGTCCCGGACGGCGCTCTCGCGCCGCCCGGGGTTTGTGCCGCATTTACCTCGACCGCTTAGGACAGCAGCCGGAGCGCGGATTGCGGCGTCGCATTAGCCTGGGCCAACATCGCGGTGCCTGCCTGAACCAGGATGTTGTATCGGCTAAACTTCGTGCTCTCCTCCGCCACATCCACATCCTTGATGCGGCTGTTGGCGGCCGAGAGGTTGTCCTTGAGGACTCCAAGCTGTTCGTTGGTGTAGTTGAGACGGGAGATGTTCGCTCCGATCTGTGCACGATCCTTCGAGAGCTGGTTGATGGCTCCCTTCACGTTGGTCAGCGCCGAAGCAGCGGCCACGGCCGTGGAGATGCCGGAGCTGGAGCCCGTGGCGGCGGTATAGGACGCGCCGCTCAGGTTGACCCCCGCCATCGCGAAGGCATTGGCGGAACCCGTGGCGGTGTCGCCGTCCGTGGTCACCGACAGCGCGCTGGACGTGAACAGGCTCACCCCGTTGAAGTCCTTCGTCGCCGTGTTGGTGATGTAGGTCTTCAGCTCGGCGAACTCCTTGTCGTAGAGGCCGCGGTCGCTGTTCGTCTTGGTCACGTCCTGGGAGAGGACGGACAGTTCGGACATGCGGTCCAGGGCCTTGCCGACCTTCTGCAGGAATCCGTCCTGCGTCTGGTTGAACGACACGGCGTTGCTGATGTTGTTCTTGGCCGCAGCGGTGCGGTTGATCTGCGCGTCGAAACGCTGGGACACCGCCAGTCCGGCCGCATCGTCTTCGGGAGAGACGATCTTCGATCCGGATGAGAG
>JAYUUX010000424.1:0-7149 GCA_043754645.1 Verrucomicrobiales bacterium
GGAACGGATCGCGCATGGCGGTCTCGTAGCGGCCCCGGGTCGAATCCCTGCGCCCCTTGCTGATCCGGTCCATGACCTCCCCCCAGGTCCGTCCGGGAAGGGATGCGTCGCGAGCGGCGAGGAACACTTTTCCGAGGGCGAGGTTCATGGCCGGGAAACGTTCGGCTTCATTCTTGGCATTGAGGAACTGCTTGGCAGTCTCCTTGGAGTCGGTGTGCAGGCTGACGCGTTGGCCGGTCAGGCGATTGTGGGCGTAGAATCGGGTTCCACGGCGGATCAGGCGGAAGGGTGCTTTCATGGCTTTCCAGTTTGGCGGACCCGTATCGGTTCGATGGTAGCCGGTAGTCACGGCGTAGCTCCGGGTTACGCCACCGCTACCGCGAGGCGGCCCGGAGAAGTGTCGATTCCGGTGTCACCTGCGGTCAGATTCGCCGCGTAATGGTTCCAAGCCCCTGGTGCTCATGAGGCATGAGAAACCATCCGAAAGCTCCTACGGAGCTTTGGGAACCCATGGGTGGACCTTGTAGCTATAAACAGTTGGCTCCTGACGGAGCCAGGCGCGTCCGATTCTTCCGCAGTCCGGGTTTCAGCTTTTCGCTCGGTTTGTTCTCATCCACCGTCCAGCCGTGCAAAGGTTCCGGGAATTCCTCCGACAGGTCGTCTTGGCAGGGCTGGTTTTCAAGTCCTCGTTTGTCTCCGCCGGCGAGGAACCAAAGCCCGTCGAGATCGGACGACTTCACAACACGTTCGCGGTCACTCCGCGCCTCTATTCCGGCAGCGGTCCCAAGGACGGAGCGGACTTTGCGGCCCTCGCCAAACTCGGGGTGAAGACGGTCATCAGCGTCGACGGCGCGCGGCCCGACATCGAAGCGGCGAAGAAGCACGGGATGACCTATGTGCATCTTCCGTTCGGCTACGACGGCATTCCCACCAACCGTGTGGCCGATCTGGCGATCGCCATGAAGAACGCTGCCGGGCCGGTCTACGTCCACTGCCACCACGGGAATCACCGGGGACCGGCTGCTGTTGCGATGATGTGCCTCGTGGGCGAGCGGTGGACCACGAACCAGGCGGTTGGATGGATGGGGCGCGCGGGCACGGGCGAAGACTATGCGGGCCTCTACCGCGACGTGCGCGGGTTTGTTCCGCCCACGGCCGCGCAGCTCGCATCGCGGCCGCCGTTGCCGGAGGTGGCCAAGGTCGCCTCGCTCACCGATGCGATGGTCGCGATCGACGAACGCAGTGACCGGCTCAAGGCGGCGCAGAGGAATGGTTGGAAAGAAGTGCCGAGCCCAACGGACGTCCGTCTCGCGGAAGACGCCACGCTCCTGTGGGAACAACTGCGCGAACTCGGCCGCCATCACGACACGACTGGAAGGCCGGAAGACTACCGCAAGCTGATGACCGAATCCGAATCCGCCGCCGCCGCCTTACGCGACGAACTGAAGAAGCCCACGCCCGATCCGATCCGCGCGGACGAGGGCTTGAAGAAGGTCAGCCAGTCCTGCACCGCCTGCCACAAGAAGTTCAGGAACTGAGTAATCAGGTTCGGATGCGGATACGAGTGATTGCTTGAAGCGTCCTGATTTGCGGCTGCATGAAAGCTCGTCCATTCACGGCTTGTTCAACCTATCCCGCAAAACTTTGCCTACGACATTCTGTATGGCTTGAGCATCCATGTTCTTCGCTTTAGGCGATGGGTCCAAACTCTCCGCGAGTATTCTGGCGATCTCCATGCCTACGGCTTTGCGTTCTTCCATCGACAACGCAGCCATAGCCGCAGCTTGCGCTGTTGTTTCGTCGTGTTGCCGCTGGGCCTTTTCCGCCCTCGCTAACAACCGGGTTCCGAGAATTTTCGCTCGTAGCTGGATTAGATGATTCTTATCTGCGGATTCAACAAAGCCGCAGAGAACTCCTGAGGCGTGGAAGTTTTTCCATTTCCCATCCGGGAATCGTTCGGACCGCGCCTCTACCGAGGCGTCCTCTTTTCTGGAATCGATCCGAAGCGTATGGACGGGAGGGCTGAACGGACTGGTGTCGATGATTGCTTCCGGATCGAACGGCTTCGCCAAACCGGTTTTTTCGACTGTGATCTTGTCTCCAATTCGCTCGTCTTTGTAGATCCAAAGTTGTCCGTCGCGTTGCCCTACCACGGTTTCGACTCGCCATTCACTGCCATCTTCCAGGTGACGCAAAATGGTTTCACGATGCAGAACCAAATTCAGCTTGTCCGCTTCTTCAAGCGACACATCAGGGGTATCGGAAACTGCCATCTGCGTCGCAATGAACTCTTCGAAATCACCTTTCTCCAAGACGAACTCCCCGGGATCTCCAAAATAGTGATAGATGGAAGGCTCCCCCGTTGGACCGTTAGCATTGAAATTCAGAAAATAGGTAGGCTCACCAGCTTCGGATTCTCCGAAAGCGAAGATCAAAGATTTCTCTTCAAACTCTTTGTCCTCGCAGAATGCGAACTCCCAAAACTGACCTTCCTTCCGAACAATCGATTTCAGCGGAAACAGCATCAAACTGGAGTATCGAACCTTGCCGCCGTTTTGAGCCCGAATGGCCTCTCGCAAGAACTGCGGTAATTTGACTCCGGCTTTGCTTTCCCACGCAGTGATTGTTTTTTCGGCGGCTCCTGGATTTTTCTTAGATGTTTCGAGGCCGTCCCAAATCTTTGCCGCAGGTGTTTTCATAGATGTTCCCTTGCTGCCGGAAGAGTGGCGATCCCTACTTTGCTTTCAACTCTCGGCATTCTGGATTCTGCCCTTCTCCACCTGCCAGCGGTTCATCTCGAGGCCGAGGTCGCGGGGCCAGTTTTCCTCCGTGCAGGTCATGAAGACCTGGCTGCGGGCGTGGTGGGCGCGTTCGAGGACGGGCAGGAAACCTTTCCGGCGTCGCGCGTCGAGTTCGCCCATGACGTCGTCGATGAGGAGCACGGGCGGCGAGCCGTGGATGCCGGTGAGGAACTCGGCCTGGGCCATCTTGAGCGCGAGGGCGATGGAGCGCTTCTGGCCTTCGCTGGCGAACTTGGCGGCGGGTTGGTCGTTGAGCAGGAGGTTGAGCTCGTCGCGGTGCGGCCCGATGAGCGTGGTGCGGAAGGCGAGTTCGCGTGGGCGGGCCTTGGCGAGGGCCACGGCGAAGTCGCCCTGGTAGGACGGCTGGTATTCGAGACGCAGCTCTTCGGTGTCGCTGGTGATGCGGCGACAGGCGAGCCGGGCGAGCGGCGAGAGTTTCGGTAGCAGCTCCAGGCGCAGGGCGACGAGCTTTTCGCCGGCGGTGACGACTTCGCGGGAGAAGCTTTCGAGGGCCGCTTCGTCGACGGGGCGGTGTTTGAGGAGGACATTGCGCGAGCGGACGGCGGCGGCGTAGCGCTGGAGAAGCGGGAGGTAGCCGGGATTGGTCTGCGCGAGGAGCAGGTCGAGGAAGCGGCGGCGCATCCGGGCGGTGCCTTTGACGAGTTGGAGATCCTCGGTGCAAAAGACGACGGCGCGAAGGGTGCCGAGGAAATCGGCGAGGCGTTTCACCGGTTGTGCGTCGAGGGAGAGCTGCCGTTCGGTGGAAGACCAGTAGAACTTCGCCTCGTGCGTGCCCTGCCCGACGATCTGGGCGCCGACGAAGTAGCCCTTTTGCCCGTGCCGGATCATCTGCGCACCGCCGACGCCGCGGAAGGACCGGAGCGTGGCGAGCAGGTAGATGGCTTCGAGGATGTTGGTCTTGCCCTGCGCGTTGTCGCCGAGGAGCACGTGGAAGCCCGGCGCGAACGCGGCGTCGAGGCGCGCGTAGTTGCGGAAGTCACGGAGTCTGAGCCGGGCAAGGTGCACTGCCGGACAGTGTCCGGGGACCGCGGGGGCAATTCAAGCGGGCGGGTCTTGCGGATCGAGCCCGGTGTCGTCGTCGGAGTCGCCCTCCTCCGCCTCCGCTGCCTGGAGCCGTTCCGCCTTCAGCCTGCGGCGTTCCTGTTGGCGGAGTTTCTTCCGTTGCAGGAGGAGCTGGCTGATCGTGTCGCTGTTGTGCATGCCCACGCTGAAGCCGTGCCTCTCGATGACGTCGGCCGCGCGGATGCATTCGGAGGCGGTGTTGCCCCGGAAGAGGCGGCGGGCGAACTGCAGTTCCAACCGTGAACCGGGAACGGCATGGGTCAGGCCGATGGAGTTGGGGCGGGTCAGTTTCGGGTTGATCCAGGTTTCGAGCCAGCAGAGGAAGACCACCTTCTTCCTCTCGCCGCGTTCGACGGCCCGGTCGATCGCCAAGGCCAGCCAGTTGCCCGAGTGGGTGTAGTGGTCGTCGCTGACGGCCTCGACGGCTTTTCCCACGACGATCCGCCCGAAGACCGGAATCCAGACTGCCGCCAGCGGGATGCCCACCATGATGAGCATGCCGAAGTAGCCGGCAACGGATGCGCCCGCGAGCGTATCCGAATTCAAGGCGGCACCGATCGCCGACTGGAGGATCCATCCCCATGCGACGACCAGGCCTATTCTGACGATCCAGATCATGATGTTGCCGGGCGTCGCTACGGAAATTCGGTTTGCTGTGGCCGCCGCCGTTCTTCGTGAGCAATGGGATCCCGGAAACACGGGAGTGTCAATTCGGCCGTGGCGGCGAACGGGCGCGTGCGCCGAATGCCGGCGGACGCGGTTAGGAGTTTTCCAGACAGCCGCCACTCGCTACCATTGGTGTCATGGCATCACGACTTTCCGGCAAATGGGTAATGATCACGGGCGCCTCTTCGGGTTTTGGCGCGGCGGCGGCGCGGGCCTTCGCGGCCGAGGGCTGTCGGCTGCTGCTGGGCGCGAGGCGACTGGACCGCATCGAGTCTGTGGCGGCGGAATGCCGTAATCTCGGCGCACCCGAGGCGCTGGCTCACGTCGTCGATGTAGGCCAAACCGCTTCGGTGAACGCCTTCGCCGACTGGTCCAAGTCCATTGTGTCCGCGAGCGCGGCGGAATCGGGCCGGGCGATTCATGCGCTGATCAACAACGCCGGCGGAGCCCATGGCGCGGAGCACGTCACGCAGGCCCGGGACGAGGATTGGGAAGCCATGGTGCAGTCCAACCTCCTTGGTGTGCTCCGGATGTGCCGGGCGTTTGTGCCACTGATGCAGGCTCCGGGCGGATCGATCATCAACATCGGCTCCATCGCCGGGCGCATCGCCTACGAGGGCGGGGCCGCCTATTGCGCCGTGAAGGCGGGCGAACTCCAGATCACGCGGGCGCTTCGGATGGAGTTGCTCGGCACCGGCATCCGTGTGGGCACGCTCGACCCCGGGTTGGCCGAGACCGAGTTCGCCCTGGTGCGCTTCAAAGGCGACGGCGACAAGGCCAAGAACGTTTACAAGGGCATGACCCCGCTGAGCGGTGAGGATATCGCGGAGACGCTTGTGTTCATGGCAAGCCGGCCGGCGCACGTGTGCATCGACGAGGTATTGATCCTCCCGACCGACCAGGCGACCCCGGCCAAGGTCTTCCGCCGCAACTGACGCGGTGGGCCGGGTGTTTGCGGCGGCCCGGAATGCTACAGTGCTTCCTGTCCTGCTCCGATGATCTGCGGAGAAGCGTCAGGGGCGAATGCGCCCTTGTTTTGGTGGTCTTAACGACAAAAGAAGACCGCCTAAAAAGGGTCCAAGAGAACCAAAAAAATCGCTTCCTCCGAGGCCCTTTGTGGGCCAAGTTCCAGCCTTATATCCGACGTCCGTTGTCGGGTCCTAGAAAACAAAAGATGCAAGAAATCCTATCCTGGGCCGCCGTCGGTTTCGGTTCGGCCATCGTGTTCGCCTCGTTCTACGAGTGGACGCTCCACAAATACTTCATGCACCGCCCGGTCGGTAAGTTCGACTACGCGTTCCAGGCGCACGCCGTCGTCCATCACCAGACCTTCAAGGCGGACCACAGCTACCACCTCATTGACGAAAAGGACAAGAGCACCATCCCCATGGCGTGGTGGAACGGCCCGGTCCTTGTCGCGACCTGCATGCTGCCCTTCGTCGCGCTCTGCGCCTTCATAGGCCATTGGTGGCTGCTGCTCGGGGCCGGCGTCGCATTTGTCGCCTACTACGGCACCTACGAATACATCCACTGGTGCATGCACCTGCCCAAGAAACGTTCGATCGAACGGTCGGGAATCTTCTTCCGGCTGAACGGGCACCACCTCCTGCACCACCGTTACATGCACAAGAACTTCAACGTCGTGCTTCCGCTGGCCGACCTGCTTCTCGGCACGCTGCTCCTGCGGTCCAAGGTCAAGTTCGCCCAGGCCACCGGCCCGGCGGTCCCGAACGTCCAGCCGCGCGACGCCAGGCTCGTCTCCGTCTGATCCGTTTCCTTTTCACAGGCCCGTCCGGCTCGTCCGGCGGGCCTTTTTCATTTTCACGGCGACGCCGAAGCGCTCGGAGAAACGCCCGATGAGGATGTAGGAGACCTCGAGGTTCGCGTAGCGGTCATGGGAATCCGCCACGCCGGTCCGTTTGCCGAACAGCGCGTCCGCCTCGTCGAACATCAGAATCGCATCGAGGCTTTTGGCGCGCTCGAACAGGTGGCGGAGGTTCTTCTCGGTCTCGCCGATGTATTTCGAAACGACGGTCGACAAGTCGACGTGGATCATCCGGACGGGCTTGGGTTTCGGGGCGGATTGTGCGCCGGCCGCCTTCGGTTGTTTGGGTTTCTTGGCGGCGGACAAGGCGCCGGATTCTCGCGGAGTCATGGCTGGATGGTGGGGAGTCGTGAGGGCTACGCAAGGGCCGGGAAAAATTCTGAAGATTGGCCGAAACGTTTTCCGATCCGCGCTGTTCTATACTCCGTCAGAAAGACGGGGCGGGCCGGTGAATTTTGGGCCACGAATGCCGGGTGCGTATCCTTTGGGTGGGTTGGTCCGGCGGGTTGACGGCCTTGGGGGATCCGCTGGTCCGCTCCGTCCTCTGACAAATTTCCGGCCGTTCAGCCGCACTTCCCGACTCCGCTGAATTTTTCCCCGCCCGTGCCAGCGGAACGCAGGGATGGCCGGTCTCAGAGTTCATTCGCCTGATCCTCTCGGTGTCTTGGTCTTCCTGGTTTTCTTCGACGCTGTTTTGGCAGGTTTCGGTTTGATGCACGTGTGCGGGTCGGCGCCGATGGTTTCGCAGAGTTCGCGGACGGCCTTCTCGCGTTC